>NZ_JAALDZ010000405.1:0-1816 GCF_014145125.1 Dietzia sp. CQ4
GGAGCCCTCCGGTGGCCGCCCCCACCTGCGGGTGGTCCCCAACGCCCCCGACGGCGACGAGGCCCCCTCGGCGGGTCCCGTCGACCGTGCGCGGGAGCCGGGGCCGGGACTCGGCTGACGGGTCACCGACCAGCCCGCGGCCGCAAGCGACGGCCCGGCCGGTAACCCGCCGGGTAGGGTCGAATGATGACACCGTCCGACCGCCTCTCATCCCTGGAGCAGCACGTGGCACGCAGCGCCGAGTCCGTCCGAGCAGTCATCAAGGCCTACGATGTCCGCGGCGTCGTGGGCGAGCAGATCGACGAGGACTTCGTCCGCGAGGTGGGTGCGTCGTTCGCCCGTCTGATGCGGTCCGAGGGGTCGGAGACCGTGGTGGTCGGCCATGACATGCGGGACTCCTCCCCGTCGTTGTCCCGGGCGTTCGGCGACGGCGTCACCTCCCAGGGGCTGGACGTGGTGACGATCGGCCTCGCGTCGACCGACCAGCTCTACTACGCCTCGGGACTGCTCGACTGCCCGGGCGCCATGTTCACCGCCAGCCACAACCCGGCCCGGTACAACGGCATCAAGCTGTGCCGTGCGGGTGCCAAGCCGGTCGGCCAGGAGTCCGGACTCCGGACGATCGCCGACGAGGTCGTCGCGGGGGTCCCCGCCCACGACGGTGAGGCCGGGACGGTCTCCGAGCGTGACGTCCTCGACGGCTACGGTGCGTACCTCCGCGAGCTGGTCGACCTGTCGGGCATCCGTCAGCTCAAGGTGGCGGTCGACGCCGGGAACGGGATGGGCGGCCACACCGTGCCCGCGGTCCTCAGCGGACTGCCGCTGGAGATCGTCCCGCTGTACTTCGAGCTCGACGGCAACTTCCCCAATCACGAGGCCAACCCCCTCGAACCGGCCAACCTGGTCGACCTCCAGGCGCTGGTGCGGGAGAGCGGGGCGGACATCGGACTCGCCTTCGACGGCGACGCCGACCGCTGCTTCGTGGTGGACGAGCGGGGTGAGCCCGTCGCCCCGTCGGCCATCACGGCGCTGGTGGCCGGGCGCGAGCTCGACAAGGAACCCGGCGCCTCGATCATCTACAACCTGATCACCTCCCGGGCCGTCCCCGAACTGGTCGAGGAGAAGGGCGGCGTCGCGGTCCGAACCCGCGTCGGCCACAGCTTCATCAAGGCCCAGATGGCGGACACCGGTGCGATCTTCGGCGGCGAGCACTCGGCGCACTACTACTTCCGTGACTTCTGGGGCGCCGACTCGGGGATGCTCGCCGCGATGCACACCCTCGCCGCCCTCGGGGAGCAGGACGCCCCGCTGTCCCAGGTGATGGCCGAGTACACCCGGTACGCGGCGTCCGGGGAGATCAACTCGACGCTGGACTCCGCGGAGGCGCAGGTGGCCCGGATGGAGGAGGTCATCGACGCGTTCTCCGGCCGGGCCGTGTCGGTGGACCGACTCGACGGCGTGACCGTCGACCTCGGTGACGGCGCGTGGTTCAACCTGCGGGCCTCCAACACCGAACCGCTGCTGCGCCTCAACGCGGAG
Source organism: Dietzia sp. CQ4 (assembly GCF_014145125.1). NCBI lineage: Bacteria > Bacillati > Actinomycetota > Actinomycetes > Mycobacteriales > Dietziaceae > Dietzia > Dietzia sp. CQ4. The sequence continues at coordinate 1,540 of NZ_JAALDZ010000405.1, forward strand.
GCGCCCACCAGGGAGGACGTCGCCGCGGTGGTCGACGAGGTCCTCGCGATCGTCCGTGCCTGACCTGACCAGCGACACCGGGGCCGGCCGGGTGGACCTGGACGACGCCGAGGCCCTGCGCTCCTCCGACGCCACCGGGGCCCTGCTCCACGCGTCGATGGCCGGGGCCCAGCTCCGATCGGTCGCGACGGCCGTCGACTCGGGGGCGCTGGACGGCCTCACCGGGTTCCGGCCCCGGGCGCTCGTGTGGGTCTCGGGTCGCTCGGACCGGGCCCGC
>NZ_JAALDZ010000406.1:0-1682 GCF_014145125.1 Dietzia sp. CQ4
GGTGGTCGTCGTGGCGGCCGCGACGACCACCGTCCTCACGTGGTGTTGGATCCTGGCCGGTTGACACCGCCACGCCGACCACTATCTACTATGTAGCGTAGTAGAAGTTGGCCCGGTCGCGGGCCGGTCCAGGTCCTCGATCGCCCCCGTAGGAGTCCTCCCGTGTCCCGTCGTCCGAGTCTCCCGGTCATCGCGTTGTCCGTCGTGGTGGCCGTACTCCTCGCCCTGGTCGCCGTCCTCCTCGCTCGGGATGTGACCGGAGGAGATCAGTCCGCGGCCGGGTCCGCGACCGACTCCGCGGCGATGTCCGACGAGCGTCAGACCAGTCCTGAGCAGGCCCCCGGACCGGAGTCCATGGAGGGCATCGCGCGCCTGGCGGAGGGCGACCCGATGGCCATGGGCCCGGTGGACGCGCCGGTCGTGATGACCATGTACTCGGACTTCCGCTGCCCGTTCTGCGCGAAGTTCTCCCGCGAGGTGGAGCCGGCGCTGGTCGAGGAATATGTCGACGGCGGCGATCTGCGGATCGAGTGGGTCGACCTGCCGATCTTCGGGGAGGAATCGATGATCGCCGCCCGGGCCGGGCGCGCCGCCGCGGACCAGGGCAGGTTCTGGGAGTTCACCGAGGTCGTGTTCGCCGACGCCCCCGACCGTGGGCATCCGGACCTCGGCGAGGAGGAGCTGGTGGGGTACGCCGCCGCGGCCGGGGTCACCGACCTCGACCGCTTCCGGGCGGACATGACCGGCGGCGAGTACGACGCGGCCATCCGAGCGGACTACCAGGCTGCCACCGCGCTGGGCGCGACCTCCACCCCGACCTTCCTCATCAACGGGACGGGGATCGTCGGTGCCCGCTCGGTCGAGACGTTCCGCACCGTCATCGACCGCTCGCTGGACGGATGAGCGGGCCCTGATGACAGAACAGATCGGGCTCGTCGGGGGATTCCTCGGCGGCGTGCTGAGCATTCTCAGCCCCTGCTCGGCGCTGCTGCTGCCGGCCTTCTTCGCCTACGCCTTCGGCACCCGCCGGTTGCTCCTCGCCCGCACCGGCCTGTTCCTGCTCGGCCTCGCGATCGTCCTGGTCCCGCTCGGGGCGGGGATGGGGGCGATCGGTTCGCTCTTCACCGTCCATCGCGGGACCGTCACGCTGATCGGCGGCCTCGTCGTCGTCCTCCTGGGTGTCTACACCGCCCTCGGGGGCGGCTTCCGGCTCCCAGGCCTGTCGGACGCCTCCTCCCGGGTCACCGGCAGCGGCCCGCTGTCGGTCCTGGCACTGGGCGCGCTCTACGGCTTCGCAGGGTTCTGTTCCGGCCCGCTGCTCGGCGGGGTGCTGACCCTGGCGATGGCCGGGGGATCGCCCGCCTACGGGGCGGCGGTCATGGGCGCCTACGCGATCGGGATGGTGGTCCCACTCGCGGTTCTCGCCCTCGCGTGGGACTCGCTGGGCCTCTCGCGCCGCCGGCTGCTCCGGGGTCGTGAGCTCACCCTGGGGCCGATCCGGACCCACACCACCTCGGTCATCGCCGGGGTGCTGTTCGTCGCGGTGGGTCTGCTGTTCGTGCTCTCCGACGGCACCGCGGCGATCGGTTCGCTGATGGGGGTCGACGAGCAGTTCGAGCTCCAACTCGCCGTGGAGCGCTGGGTCGCCGGGGTGGACGACCTGTGGTTCCTCGTGGCGGCGC
>NZ_JAALDZ010000407.1:0-2557 GCF_014145125.1 Dietzia sp. CQ4
AGGTGCCCACCAAGGACGATGTGAACCGCGCGCTGTACGAGATCGGACATCGACGCCGGGTGGTGGTGTGCGGCACCGACGCCGGCCTGGCCGCGCTGCTCACGCGACTGCTGCGGACGGAGAACCTGGACATGGAGGTCGCGTACGTCGCCGAGGACCCCACTCCGGCCACCCGCGCCTACGACCTGCCCACCGGTTCGGCCGCCGCCAAGCTCGGGGTCCGGGGCGAGGCCAGGGAGGTACCGCTGATCCGGGACGAGACCGGAACGGTCCTGGTGGGCGAGGCCACCGTCACCGGACCGGGCGGCGCCCACCTGGTGGGCGAGGCGTACGCCGACGACGAGCGGATCTTCTCCGGGGAGATCGACACCCTCACTGTCCGCCCGACCCCGCAGCTTCCCGGTGTCCGCGCCACCGCGGCACGGCCGCGCAGGGTGCTGAGGCGCTCCTGGCTGCCGGCCCGCGCCGTTCAACTGGGGACGGAGGCGGGGGTCATCACCCGTGACGGGGTCACCGGTCGGCGGGCGGTCAAGAGGACCTCTTTCTATCGTCATACCGAGCCATGGAGGCTCGTGTCGCCCTGAGCGGGGGCATGACGGTGGCCGGACGGTCGGGGGACTCGGGCCACTCCTCCAGCAGTTCCGGCTCCACGGCGGGCGTGCGCACCGTGGGGGGCAGCGTGGCCAGCGCCGAGATCTTGCTCAGCCCCGCCACCTGCATCATGTCCACGAGGATCGAGCGGATCTGGGCCAGCATCACGGTCTCCGTCAGGCCGGAGCCCGGAACGAGTTCACGCTTGGCCCGTGCCGCCACCGCCCGCAGGGTCCGGTGCACCTCGGCGTCGGTGGGCGCGTCGGGATCCGCCGCCACCCGCCGGGTGAGCAACTCCAGCGCCTCGCCCAGCCCCGCGATCAGCGAGCTCAGGGCCGGCGGGACGTCCACCTGGTCGTCGACCGCCACGATCGCCCGCCGGGCCAGGACGCGGATGTTGCGGATGCCGTTGTCCAGCGGGTTGAGCACGCTCGTCAGCACGATCTCCTCCGGACGGCGCCGTCGGTAGAACGGCGAGATCCGGACCAGTTCGCGGGCACCCGCGAGTTGCTCGGCGATCTCGTCGACCGCCGGTTGGGTGTCGCGGGCCTCCTGCAGGGCGGAGCGGATGAGGTCCGAGTCCCTGTGTTCCAGCCCCTCGGCGACCTCCGCCAGCACCGACGAGGCCACGCCCAGCAGCGAGGCCGCCTCGCGTCGGGCGCGGCGCAGCGGATGGACCGGCATCAGCGCCATGGCCACCAGTGCCACCACCCCGCCGACCGCCGCGTCGACCATCCGCTCGTAGCCACCCGCGCTGCCCGGGGGCAGGAGTGTGGCCACGAGGATCGCCGACGACGCGGCCTGCGTCCCCACGAGCGCCCCGCGGTCGAGGAACACCGCCGCGGACATGGCCAGCACCACCACCGCGGCGATCTGCCACGGGCCGGAGCCGATCTGGGCGATCAACAGGTCGCCCAGACCCACGCCCACCACGACGCCGATCACCAGCTCGATGCCGCGGCGGATCCGGCGCCCCATGCCGGTGCCCAGTGCCAGGGCGGCGGCGATGGGCGCGAAGAACGGCGCGGGGTGGCCGAGTACGTCGTGTGCGAGGAACCAGGCGATCCCCGCGGCGAGGCCGCACTGCAGGATCGGGAGGAACGCGTACGCCAGCCGTCGGGTCCGCGTCCTCAGCGGGACCGGGAGCGCGCCGTAGACGCCCTGCGTTCGGGCGTCCAGTCGGTCACGCCAGGCCGAGAGGCGCGGCGGCGTGCGGGTCCGACTCATTGACCAGGTCCAGACAACGGATGTACTCCTCCTCCTCGCCGATCGACTGCGCGGCGCGGGCCAGGGCGGCCACACACCGCAGGAAGCCGCGGTTGGGCTCGTGGTCGAACGGCACCGGGCCGAAGCCCTTCCAGCCGTGACGACGCAGTTGGTCCAGGCCCCGGTGGTAGCCGGTGCGGGCGAAGGCGTAGGCGCTGATCACGTCGCCGCCGTCGAGGGCGCGCTCGGCGAGCTCCGCCCACGCGATCGACGCGGTGGGGTGTGAGGCCGCCACCGAGCGGGGATCCTCCCCGGCGGCGATGGCGTCCTCCGCCTCCGGGTCGCCGGTGAGACGGGTGGGCGGGGGGCCGAGGAGATCTCCGAACTGGGTCATGCCCCCATTGTCCACGAACCTACGACAACCGACCGGGGTCCGACCCCCGGCGGCGATCCCCGGGGCGATCAACGGTGCGATCCCGGAGGGATCCCGGCGCCATCCGGTCCTGGCGGCTCCCGGCCCGGATCGCCCGCCCCGGTGAACTCTCCGTGACCAATCAGTGGGTTTTCTTACGCACGCGCCCGCGGGTGGGGTGAACTGGACGCATGCATTCTGCCGCCCATCCCGGTGCCTCGACCTCTCCCACCGGCCTCGACCGACGGACCGTCCTCAAGGCGGGTGCCCTGGCCGGAGCCGCGGCGGGTACCAGCGCCCTGGCGGGCCGGCCCGCGGTCGCGGGTGCCGACGTGGGCGTCTTCCGGC
>NZ_JAALDZ010000408.1:0-2892 GCF_014145125.1 Dietzia sp. CQ4
CGCACGGTCAGGGTGCTCGAGGCCCGGGACCGTGTCGGCGGACGCACGCTCAACCACGTGCTCGACGACGGGCAGGTGGTGGAGGCGGGAGGGCAGTTCGTCGGACCCACCCAGGACCACGTGCTGGGGCTCGCCGCGGAGCTCGGGGTGACGACGTTCCCCGCCCACACCGTCGGGGACACGGTCTACGTCCACGGTTCGCGCAGCCGGCGATTCCGCGGGGACATCCCGCCGGACCGCCTCGCCCTGCCCGACATCGCCCTGGCGACCACCCGCCTGGCCCGCGCGAGTGGCGAGGTCGACGTGGCCGCGCCGTGGGAGCACCCCGACGCGGGCCGGTTGGACGCCCAGAGCCTCGCCACCTGGCTGCGGCGCGGCGCGATCGGCGCCGGCGGGGTCGAGTTGATCGACACCCTCCTCGGCTCGGCGTTCGGGGCCGCGGCGTCCGAGGCCTCGGCGCTGTACGGCCTGGCGTATGTCGCGGGCGCGGGTGACGAGATCCACCCGGGCTCACTGGACCGGATGATCGGCGTGGCCGGCGGGGCCCAGGAATCCCGGGTCGTGGGCGGTTCGCAGGTGATCTCGCAACGCATGGCCGAGGAGTTGGGCGACTCCGTCACCCTCGGCGCCCCCGTCCGGCGGATCGAACACCGTGCCACGGGGGTCACCGTCACCACCGACGCGGGGACCTTCGACGGCGAGGAGGTGATCGTGACCGCGCCACCCCACCTGGCCGCCGAGATCGAGTGGAGCCCGTCGCTGCCCGCCCACCAGGACGCCCTGTTCCGCAGGATGGCCTTCGGCACCCTCATGAAGTGTGAGGCGATCTACGAGCGCCCGTTCTGGCGGGAGGACGGACTCTCCGGCCAGGGCGTCTTCCGCGGGGGCGGTACCCCGGTGTGCTCGATGTTCGACAACACCCCGCCCAGCGGCTCACCCGGGATCCTCATGGGGTTCGTGGGGGGAGCGGGGTGGCGGAAGTGGGCGCCCCGTCCGGCCCGGGAGCGCGGCGGGGCGGTCCTGCAGAGCTTCGCCCGGGTGGTCGGGCCCGCGGCGCTGGCGCCTGTCGGATACTTCGAGAAGGACTGGACCGCGGAACGCTGGACCCGGGGTGGCCCGACCGCTGTCCTCGGCCCCGGCGTCCTGACCACGCTCGGTCAGTGGCGCGACCGGCCGCTCGGCCGCGTGCACTGGGCCGGTGCCGAACACTCCGACTACTGGAACGGCTACATGGACGGCGCGGTCCGCTCCGGGGAGGCCGCCGCCCGCGCCGTGATCGCACACTCAGGAGGACATCCGTGACACGTCTGACCGTTTCCGTACAGCAGCGACTCGCAGCCCCGGTCGAGGACATCTGGGCCGTGATCGACGACACCTCCCGGTACGCCGAGTGGGTCGACGGGGCCCTGGAGGTCACCGCCCACCACGGTGCGGCGACCGTGGGCGAGACCTATTCCGAGCGGAACCGGACGATCGGGCCGCTCACGACGCGGTCCGTGTGGACGGTGGGGAAGGTCGAGCCGCGGTCCCTCAGGGTCGATTCCGGCACCGGGTTCGCGCCGTTGCACGACATGGTCAACACCTTCCGCTTCGAGCCACTGGGCGCCGAGGCCACCCTGATGACGTACCGGGTCGACTGCCGGGTCGGGCTCGGCCCCCTCGGCCGCCTCGTCGCGCCGGTTCTCGAGAAGTCGCTCACCGGCCAGTTCCGCCGGTCCATGACGACGCTCGAGAGCGTCGTGCACGCCGAACGCGGCATCGATCAGGCCGGTGGGCTGTGACGACGGAGTCGTCGGGATCCCGTGGGCAGTCGTCGCGGGCCCGCGAGCACGTCGCCGCCACCGCCAGGCGACTGGCGGCCGAGGGACTGCTCATCGGCACCGCCGGAAACGTCTCGGCCCGGGTGGACGACGGGCGGATCGCCGTGACCGGCACCGGGGTGGTCCTGGCCGACTGCCGTGCCGAGGACGTCACCGTGGTCGGCGCGACGGGCGAGCACGTGGACGGCCGACTCGCACCGACCTCCGAGCTCGGGCTGCATCTGGGGATCTACTCCGGTACTCAGGCGGGGGCCGTCGTCCACACCCACGCCCCGTTCTCCACCGCCGTCTCCTGCGTGACCGGGATGGACGTGCTGCCCGTGCTGCACTACCAGCAGTTGCTGCTGGGCGGGGAGATCCGGGTGGCGCCCTACGCGACCTTCGGAACCCCCGAGCTCGCCGACCTCGTCGTGGACGGCCTGCGCGACCGGCAGGCGGTCCTGATGGCCAACCACGGCTCGGTGACGGTGGGATCCTCCCTCGACAAGGCCCTCGACAACGCGCTGTTGCTGGAGTGGCTGGCGGCCCTGCACGTCCGCGCGAGTGGGGTGGGCACACCACGCCCCCTCACCGAGGCGCAGCAACACGACGCGGTCGTCCAGGCGATCACCCTCGAGTACGGAACCACCAAGGAGAGCCCGCAATGACCGACATCTCATCCATGACGATCGCGACGGTCGGAGTGCACGTCCTCGACGTCCACGCGATCGGGATCGAGTCCATCCCGGAGGGCTCCGCCGGGGCCCTCGTGGACACCATCGCCTTCTCCCCGGCCGGGACCGCGGGGGGCACCGCGGTGGTGCTCAGCCGCCTCGGGGCCGGGGTCCGCAGCATCGGTGCGGTCGGCGCCGACTCGATCGGGCGCACCCTGACGACCCTGTTGAGCGGGGAGGGGGTCGACACCGGCCGCCTGGTGACCAAGGCGGACGCACAGACGTCCGCCTCGGTGATCCCTGTGCGCCCCAACGGGGACCGGCCGGCGTGGCACTGCATCGGCGCGAACGGCGTGTTCACCCTGGACGACATCGACGACGACGCGCTCGAGGGGCTCACTCATCTGCACCTGGGTGGG
>NZ_JAALDZ010000409.1:0-405 GCF_014145125.1 Dietzia sp. CQ4
GCCCGTGGGAAGGGGATCACCACGTCGGTCGACATCCTGGCCGACGGCGACCCCGGGATGCTCGAGTGGATCGCGGACGCGCTACCGCACGTGGACTACCTGTTGCCCAACGACGACCAGGTCCGCGGCTTCACCGGCGCCGACACGCTGGCCGAGGGCGCGCGCATGCTGATCGAGCGCGGGGTCGCGTGCGTGGCCCTCACCGCGGGCGCCGACGGCGCGCTCGTCGTGACACCGGACGAGACCATCGCGGTACCCGCCTTCGCGATCGACGTCGTCGACACCACCGGCTGCGGGGACTCGTTCTCTGCCGGGTTCCTGGTGGGGCGTCATCTCGGTCGCGACCTGCGGGGCTCCGCCGTCCTCGGCTGCGCGGTCGCGGCCCAGGTGGCCCGGGGGCTCGGG
>NZ_JAALDZ010000040.1:0-6310 GCF_014145125.1 Dietzia sp. CQ4
AACGCCGCGCATCTTGCTGCCGTTTCGCCGCCCTCGCGCTGCGCGCATCGGCCGGAAGTGCAGGCGGTGAGGGCGGTGGGCGGTGCGGCCGGTAGGCGCAGAAGCCGCCCTGTAAGCCTCCCTCGTTGTTACTCGGCTGTGATCAAGCCTGGGCCGAGGTGCTCTCGGGGGAGCGCATCGGGCGGGCCGGGTACAGACACCGCACCATGCCCGCGGTGCCCGCCAGGAGCGCACACAGCGCCCACCCCAGGTGCGCCCCCGCCTCATCCCGGGAGACCAGCAGCATCGCACCGCACACATATCCGAACCCGCCGGCCAGCAGCGGCACCCGGCGACCGCGCCGCAGCCGAGAAGCCACGGCGAGCGCCACCGTGGACGCCACCACTGCGTACACCCCGACCGCGAACGAGAACACCTCCCCCGCCCCCGCTCCGCGCGCCGGAGCGCCCGCCACGATCACGGCAGTGGTCACGGCGATGAAGGCCCCGTAGCCCACGGTGCGCCGCCCACGCCGAAGCATCCCGACCACCCGTGTGATCACTGGGAGGCCTCGGTGACGTAGGCGTCCCGCAGCTCTGCACCGCTCATCAGATCCCCCAGCAGGCCCAGGTCGACCTCCCCGACGGCGTACGCGCACAGCAACGACCCCAGGGGGCGCCAGCGGCATGGCCCGTCACCGGGATCCTCTGCGTAGACGTGCCCGAGATAGATCGCCTGCCCCAGCGCGGCCGCACGGTCCACCTCGCCCGCCGCGCGGAGCGCTACCGCCTCCATCAGAGAAGGCATCACCGACCACGACGACGGGACCAACTCGGACACCTGCCGCCACACCGGCGCCCAGATCTCCGCCTCACCAGTGGTGCGCGGCACGACCGAATGCGCACGAACCACGCTCGGGTACTGCCCCAGCAGCACCGACACCAGCACGGCATCGGTGACCAGTGGGGGCGAGAACCGCGCCAGATTCCCCAACACATCCTCGACGAGCAGCCCGGCCTGGCCAGGATCCATCGCCAAGGCCAGGTCATACAAACGAACGTGAGCGGCCAACCGCTCAGGAGAGCGAACAGCGGACATAGGAACCCTCCCAGGGGCTCGGGGGCGGCGTGGTCATCACCGCCCGAAACGGACACCATCGACGCTAAGCCATACAGGCCCAGATCGGGCCGTGAGCAGGCACAGAACGCTGGCGCTTACGGTGCCGGGGCCGGGGGCGAGTGCACATGACGGCGGGGCCGCGCCGTGCGGTCGCGGCCCCGCCCGGGGACGGGCTACTCGAACGAGGCGCGGACCCTCTCACGCAGGGCGGGCCACACCTGCGCCGGATTCATCACCGGCGAGGACCGCAGCTCGTCCACCATGTCCAGCAAGGTCGACGTGACGCCGAACTGCCGCGCGACCTCCACGACCACCCCGGCCAGCGCCCCGGTCCCGCTGATCCAGTAGGCAAGGCCGCACACCGCCAGCACCGGCACCGCATCAGGACCAGCAAGACGAGTGGCAAGCCGCCGCAGCGCCTCCGACATCGCGGTCGCGTCCTCCCGGTCAATCGCCGCGATCAGAGCATCCCGCCGCGACCCGGTGAGGCACAGCGCACCCAGTAGGGCGGCGTCCTCATCGGACACCCTCCCCCCGGCCTGCCGGACTCTCGCCACCAGAGCGTCGGCCTCACCCAGCAACTCGGCGGGCGAATCGACCGCGCCAAGCCGCAAGTCCGCCTGCACGATGGGGCTGGCCAGCGCCGACCGCGCGCCCGCATCGAGCGGCTGATGCCTACGCAGCACATCCGCCCGCGTCTGCCGCGTGGCCTTCCCCACCGACTCATACGCGGCGAACTGGTCAGACTCATGCAGCGGCCCCGGCGCGACCTCGATGAACCCGCCCCCCTCCTCCGCGAACACACCATCACTGGTGCACGCCACGAGCAGGTGAACACGCACCGCCACGAGCAGATCGGCAGCCAGCGCGGCGGCCGTCTCCTGCGCCTTGTCCAACGGGCCGAACACCACCACGGCCACCGCCCCGGCGTCGGGCATCTGCGACACCATCGCCCGCACCGCCTCCGGGAACTCATCCCCGTACCCATCGAGGTCGGCGCGAGCGCCGACGAGCACACGGCCCGACTCCGGCTCCACGGACAAGATCACGACGGCATCGGTCGGGTAGAACGACGAGACCGCCGCGCTCGCAGCAGCAATAGACACCGCGTTGACGCGGTCACGGAAAAGCTCGGGCATGGTTCCCTCCCAGGGAATCGGGGGCGGGATGGTCGGCCCCGCCCGAATCGGACACCCAAAACATAGCCACCGACTACGACAAACACCGCCAACACAACGCGGCGATCACCAGCGCTTACGGTGCCGGGGTCCCCGGCCGGCGGGAGGGCGTGACCCGAGGCGCCGCAGAGGCTCCCGACCCCCCGTGCGTGCCGAACCCCAAGACCGCCACCCGAGACGCCGGCACTTACGGTGCCGGGGACTTCGGGGCGGTAGATTCGGATGCGCATCACACCCCGGCGGGCCAGACGACACAGGAGGAACCGTGCCGCTACTGACCGAGCCCTGGCGCCGGGCTAAGGGAACCGAGCTCGCACTACTGCCAGCTGTGCCCACCACCGACTGGATCATGGCTCACTCGCAGCTCGAGCTCGCCAAGGTCCTGCGCGACAACCTGGTCTGCCGCAACGACTACCCACCCAAGCAGTGGCGCCGATTCTGGGACCTGCTCGGCCTCGACGAACACCTCACAGACCGCGCCACCGCGATCCTCACTGAGTTCCAACACGCCTGCGAGACAGCCGACCCCGCAACCCTCGATGAGACCCAGGCTCGCCGGCTGCGGAAGTTCCGCATCCAGGTCCAGGACGGCCTTACCCGCCTCGCGCGCGCAGAGACCGCCCCCCTGGCCTGGGCAGGAACCCGGGCCGAAAGATTCAACGCTCCGGCACGCCAGGTCATCGACGAGCTGGTCACCGCAATCGACGACCACCGCGACACCCACGACGATGCAGCCCTTTACGCCGTGCTCAAGCGCCTGGACCTCGACCCCCGGTAGGCACTCACGCCGGCGGCAGCGAGACCAGGTAGTCCCGCGCCGGCGCCTGCGGCAACCAACACTGTGTCCGCCCACGCACAACCTGCGCCGCATCCGGAACCACCCGCCATGCGGCCACCACCTCAAGCAGCTCGGCCGCCCGCGCGGTCGCGGCGAAGTAGTTCGGCTCAAGGCGGGCCACCACGATCTGCCGGCCCCGCACAAGCTCACCGTGCATCCTCGACCGCTCCCGAACGACACGACACTGATGCACACGCCCGCCCCCGGCCCGGGCCACCACCACCAAGTGTGGCTGTAACCACCCCTGTGAGCTCCAGGCAGCGCTCCCAGACCGGCCCCGAGACTGGGCCAACCCCTGCGCCGCCTCACGGGCATGGGCCGCCTGCTGCAGCCGCCGCTCCTCCGTCCCCGCGGCCGGCACGATCAACCGGCCCACCACCTCCGGACGAACCGCTGCCCGCCGTCGACGCGGAGCCCGCATCCACCGGCGGACCGTGGCCGGCCGCACGCCGAGACCCGATGCCGCCGCCACGACATCGACACCACCCCTCGCCCGGACCCCATAGGCCGCCTCCAACACCTGCACCAAGTGGGCACCGGTCCACCGCGGCCGCGAGTCCCACCTCAGCGCCCTCTCCCCCGCAGAGCGAAACCAGGCAGCATCGTCCCTGGTAGCTGTCGTCATAGCTACAAACGGTAGACCGGAGACCGGACAGGGGCAGAGACCCGCCCACGGGCGCCCCGCCAAGGGCGTACTCGCGCCGTCCCCAAACTAGGCCGCGCGACTCATCGCCTTGGCCAGGGCGTCGATCCTGCGATCGCTGAACCCGGACCAGTGCTCGGGCTCTCCGTCGCGGTCGACCACCACCACGGGGGCGCCGAGATACCCCAGAGACATCACGTACTCGCGGGCCTGGTCATCGACACTGACGTCAACGACCTCATATGGCAGGCCGTGCTTGTCCAGACGCTTGTAAGTGGCATTGCACTGCACACACGCAGGCTTGCTGTAGACGGTGATCGAGGTCATGGCACTCATCTCCTGGTTACTCGCCCGGCTTGAGAGAGTCGAACTGCAGGCTGTCGATGGATTCGTATTCCCACCCGGTCAGGTAGTCCTGAGACCGGCTCGTGAGCCAGTCGGAGAACCCCTTGTCGCCGCCACGCTCGTAGGCATCCCACATCGCGTCGACCTGATCCGGGGTGAGCTTGAGCGGCACCGATCGGTACCGCAGGTAGTGCTGGCCGGCGTCGGCGAACCCGCTCATCCCACGAACGGTGAGACGGATTCCCTTCGTCTTGCCCTGGGCGAACTTCCGCGAGCGCCGCGCCTCGGCGACCATCCGCTTGCGCCCCTTGCGGGTCGTGGCGGCCTGCCGAGACGCTTTGCGCAACGCGGCCAGATGGTCGGCTCGAGGCGCCTTGATTCGCTGCTTCCCCTCCCCAGCGATCCACCGTTGCACCGTCCGCTGCGACACCCCCAGCCCGGCCGCCGCGGCCTTGGTATCGACCGGCCTGCCCTGCCGACCCTCACCGAACGCCGTCCGCAACATCGACACGATGTTGGTCCCCTTGCCCGAGACGTCGAACTCGACGTCCCGCCGCCCAAACAGCCCCTGAAACACGGACTGCCGGCGACCCGGGTCAGTGGCGAGCGAGCGCTTCTTGATGTCCATGGGGCATCACTCCAGCGGCTCGGTGCTCAACGAGCTCTTGCCGAGCCAGCGTCCGCTGCGCATGTCGTCGAGCTCCGGGTCCAGATACTGCAGGTGCTCGGACATCAACCCGGAGGCCTCCCACCGGAACTGCCCGAACCCGCGCCCGTAGCTCTTGTCCAACCCGGGCCAGGCCTTCACCGGATCCGGCTCATCCGAGGCGTACAGCAGAGTGTCCGCGGTGACCGCAAGCGGCCACACTCCCGAGTCGCGACCGATCTGCATGAACCGTCGCGTCAGGTTTGCCCTGGCCTTGGCCACAATCAGATGCCGCCGCTCAGGCGCGTACCCCTTGCGGCCCCGCCACAGCGCCTCGGACCCAAAGTTCCCGATGAGCCGCGTGTAGACGGTCTTGAGCTGGTCCCGTGCCGCCTGCTCGTCCGGATCCTCGGTGTCCAACGCAGCACGAGCGTCCCGCACCCGGGCGTACCACCCATCGAGCACTCGCGCGTGCCGCTTCCACACCCACGCCTGGTGGATGGTCGGGGAGAGTCCGAGCTCGGAAGCGATCTCCATCGTGGGAGTCGTCACCCACACCTGGCCGTCGTTTGCGTCGGCCCGGAGGTTGAGCGGGTGTGGCACTCGCCAGTCCTCCCACGACTCGCGATCAATGAGCCAGTACCCGGGCAGCTTCTTGTCGAAGACGACCGCTCCGTCGACGTGCTCGGGATCCCCGATACCCATTTCCAGACCCGCCACCGCTCCGGCGTATGAGCCACCCCGGTCAAAGGCGTGGACGAAGCGCATCCGGGATTCGTCCGAGGTGGGCTTGCGCACCCAGTTGTGGTCCGCCTCAACGTTCGGGATCTCCGCCGGCGGACACGGATCCGACGGGGCGAACGCCTCCTTGCGGTCCTTCACCCGGCACGCCGACGCCAGATCCAGGCCGGTCGTCTGCGCCGACACCTTGAACGGAAACTGCATGGCGTCGGCCAGCAGCTGCATCCGCCGCGCGAACACCGCCGGGCTCGGATCGTCAGCCAAGGTCGGCCACGTCGACGGATCGGCCTTGATCAGCGACATGAGCACGATGAACACCCCACGCCTGTCGCCCTTCCAGATCCTCGTCCACCGCGACAGCTGACCAGCAGTGCGACCGCCGAGCTCCCACCCGTCGGCCAGGGCCCCGTCAACCAGCGTCGACCCGGAAGTCTGCGCCGACATCTCGCCCAGCCACGCCGCCGGATCCAGCTCGTCGCTCTCGGGGTTGAGGTCGAACAACTCGAGCAACGCCTCGGGCGTCACCCACAGCTGGCCGGGCTCGCTGGTGCGCGGCGATGTAGCCGTACCGAGGTTCAACTCGTGCACCAGCTCGGCCAGGTGACCGGCGTGCTCGAGCCGCTCTGGCAGAGGGAGGCAGGTCCCGTCAGGCAGCCACACCCCATCGGTGTGCAGCACCGCCAGCGCCGCGGTGAACGGGCCGACCGCCCCTGCCGGCGAGCGCCGCGGCGCACGCGCAGGAGCAGATGGCTCGGGCGCCTTCGCCCGACCGTGAGCGCTTTTCGGCTCGGCGGCCGCCGGCGGCGTGGCGGTGTCGGTCT
>NZ_JAALDZ010000410.1:0-1582 GCF_014145125.1 Dietzia sp. CQ4
CGATCGGCTCCGACCGGCTGACCGCGAGGGCCGGCCTCGATGGGATGGCCACAACTACGACCGGCTGACCGCGAAGGTCGGCCACGACGGGTCGGCCACAACCACGACGGGCCGGCTTTCCACCGCATCGACGCGGTGGGGAGCCGGCCCGTCGGGCTCGGCTGCGTGGCCTGAGTAGGCCTGAGTCAGGTCAGGCGACGCCCGTGCCCTCGTCGGCCGCGGGGGAGGTGTTGGTGCCACCGTCGTTGATCTCGAAGCGGGTCCACTTACCGTCCATGTCGACCTCCATGGCGTAACCGAGAGCATCGTCGGGGACCTCGACCGTCTTGAACCAGTCGTAGGCCTTGGTGTCGTCGGCGAACTCCTTCTCATCGATGACGTTCTGCTCGGGGTCGATCACGCGGTAACGGGGCATGCCCACTCCTTCGGTTCGGGTGACGTGTGTCGTGTCCGCATTCTGGGGGATCGAGCGCCCACTCGCATCCGGTCGCCGGGGGCGTACGGTCGGGAGTCCAGACGACCAGGGAGGCATCCGTGACCACCGATCCGACAGTTCAGTCCTCTGACCAGCCCGGGCATTCCGTACTCGTCGACCCGACGACCAAGTACCAGATCGAGGTGCCGGTCCAGCAGCAACCGGTTCCGGGGTTGGCCTCCGAGATGGACCCTCCCGCAGACCACGGGGAGGACACCTACGTGGGTCACGGCCGGCTCACCGGGCGGCGTGCACTGATCACCGGCGGAGACTCCGGGATCGGCCGCGCCGTGGCAATCGCCTACGCGCGCGAGGGCGCCGACGTGGCGATCGGCTACCTGCCCTCTGAGCAGTCCGACGCCGACGACGTGGCCGCTCTCGTGCGCGCGGCCGGCCGGACCTGCGTCCTGCTCCCCGGCGACGTCGGTGACGAGGCCGTCGCGCGCGGGATCGTCCGCGACGCCGTCGCGGGGCTCGGCGGTCTGGACGTGCTCGTGCTCAACGCCGCCCGGCAGACCTTCGTCGAGCACCTGGAGGACCTGTCCTCAGAGCAGTGGGCCGAGACGATGAACGTCAACATCTCGGCGCCGTTCTGGATGATGCAGGAGGCGCTCGCCCACCTGCAGCCCGGATCGAGCGTGATCTTCACGTCCTCGGTGCAGGCGTACACCCCGTCACCGGGGCTCGTGGACTACGCCACCTCGCGCGCGGCGGTCAACACCATGTCCAAGTCGCTCGCCCAGCAGCTCGCACCGCGCGGCATCCGCGTCAACGCCGTCGCGCCCGGTCCGTTCTGGACAGCGCTCCAGGTGAGTGGCGGCCAGAAGCCCGAGAAGCTGCCGATCTTCGGGCACAAGAACCCGCTGGGCCGGCCCGGACAACCGGTCGAGATGGCGGGCGCGTACGTGTACCTGGCCTCCGACGAGTCGTCCTACACCACCGGGAACACGCTCTCGGTGACCGGCGGCGCGCCCACTCCCTGAGCCGGCCCAACGCAGCCGCACGCCGGGATGGCGTCTCGCGTGAGCCGCGGTGCGGGCGAGACGCCAGGTCTGCGGGCGGCTGTGCGCTGACCTGGCAGGCGCTCGCGCGAGACGCCATCCCGGC
>NZ_JAALDZ010000411.1:0-2863 GCF_014145125.1 Dietzia sp. CQ4
CGCTCTCGTCGTAGACGACCGCCCGGCCCACCGCGGCGGGGATCCGCCCGGTGAGGACGTCGTCGACCGTGACGACGGCCGGGCCGCGACCGGCGGACGGCACGGGGCCGGGGCGGGAGCCGGTGGCGACGACGACGTGGTCGGCCGCCTCCACGAGCTCGGCGAGATCGTCCTGCGAGATCTCCGCTCCGAGGTTGACGTCCACCCGCAGGCGGCGCATCTCCGCGGAGAGGTAGTCGATCACGTCGATGAGGGTGGCCCGGTGCGGGGACCGCGCGGCCACCCGGACGGCACCCCCGAGGTCGGTCGCGGCCTCGAGTACGGTCACGCGGTGCCCGCGGCCGGCGGCGACGCGGGCGGCCTCGAGTCCGGCCGGACCCCCGCCGATCACGTAGACGTCCTTCGGCTCCGCCGCGCGTACCCCGACGTTCCGGTGACGACCCCGGCCGATCTCGGCGTTGACCGCGCAGTGCAGGTGGGGATCGAACGCGCGGCAGTCCTGGTTGATCCCCAGGCACCCGCGGATCTCACCCAGCCGCCCCTGCGCGGACTTGGACGGCAGGTCCGGGTCCGCCAGCAGCGCCCGTGCCATGCCGACGAGATCGGCCTTCCCGCTCTTGACGACGTGGTCGGCGGTCGCCGCGTCGCGGATCCGTTGCCCCACCAGGACGGGGATCCCGGTCTCGGCGCGGACGCGCGCCGCGGAGTCGACGGCGACGGCGTCGGGGTGAGTGGAGTCCTTGACGTAGGTGCCGCGCGTGCCGTGGGTGATGCTGAAGTAGTCGACCGCCCCCGAGGCGGCCAGGTGCCGCGCGATCCGCACGCAGTCCTCGATCCCCATCCCGCCGGGGATCTCCTCCTCCCCGCTGAGCCGCACACCGAGGACCATGCGGTCGGGCATCGCCTCCCGCATGGCGGCCACGACCTCGTCGAGGAAGCGCATGCGACCGGCGAGGTCCCCGCCGTACCCGTCGGTCCGCCTGTTGGTGAGGGCGGACATGAACTGGGCCGGCAGGTAGCCGTGCGCGGCGTGGATCTCGGCGCCGTCGTACCCCGCGCGGGCCAGATTCGCCGCGGAGAGCCGCCACCCCTCGACGATGTCCGCGATCTCCTCGACCGACAACTCGTGCGGGGGGTACGCGTCGCGGACGGTCTTGAGTGGTGACGGCGCGGAGGGCGGCGAGTCGGACTCTCCCCCGATGAACTCACGCCCGAGGTGGACCAGCTGACCGATGATCTTGGCGCCGTGCCGGTGAACGGCCGTCGCCTTCTCCGTGAGGGCGGGGAGCACCTCCTCGTTGTAGGCCTCGACCAGCTTGCGGGACCGCAGGGTCGTCGAGGGGTGCACCACCGTCGCGCCCCCGATGATCAACCCGACCCCGCCGGCGGCCAGACGCTCGAAGTGCTCCTGGTCGCCGTGGGTGGGCACACCGTCGGTGGCCATACTCGTCCCGGCCGGCAGGGCGACCAGACGGTTCCGCAGGGTGAGTGCGCCGAGCGGGAACGGGGAGAAAGCGTGGGGGAACTCTGTGATCACCTGGGGTCCTTCCGGGGCGGGCATCGGGCGGGGACGGGGCGGTCTCAGACCACGGCTGCCGCGTCGCCGGCCCGCAGCCCGAACACCAGCGCGGTGGCCAGGCCGCCCGCGTACGCGCGGCGGTACACCCCGCCCGTGTCCGACCCCGCGGCGAGCAGGCCCGGGATCGCCGTGCCGTCGGCGCGCAGGACCGAGGTGTCGGCCCCGATCCGGATGCCGACGAACGGGAACGTCACGGCCGGGGTCGTCTCGACGATGTAGTACGGCCCGCGGTCGAGCGGGGCGAAGTCGAACTCACGCGGCGGCACGACCTTCTGGCCCGACTCGTTGACCCGGCGGATCCCCTCGGCGATCCTCGCTCCGTCGTAGCCCCATTCCTCGGGGAGATACTCGAACTCCTCGAGAGTCTCCGCGAGACCGCACCGGCCACCGCGCCTGGAGGCCTCGGTGTACTTGTCGATCGCGACAGCGCCCTCGACGTAGGAGCCGCAGATCCAGTCGCGGTACACCCGCTCGTCCGCGACCAGGAGGCCACGGGCCTCGGGTTGCTCCATGAGCGCCATCGCCGTGAGGTGGTCGCCCCGGGTCTCGTCGATGAAGCGCTCGCCGTGGAGGTTGAACAGCAGCGCGTGCTCGGAGTAGTAGAGGGAGATCCCCACGAAGTCACCGGAGTCCCGGAAGGGCGTGCCCGAGGGGATGAGGTGGCCGTAGAAGCCCGCGTCGTCGAAGCCGATCGCGGCGTCCGCCGACTCCGCCAGCCTCAGTCCCCCGCCGTCGCTGTGCGGGTTGGACCGGAGCGGGAATCGTGAGGCCAGCGGGTGCAGGTGGCGCTCCACCAGCTCCGCGTCGGCCTGGAACCCCCCGGTGGCCAGGAGGACTCGTCGCGCTCGGATCTCGCGGACCTCGCCGTCGGCCAACCGGACCGTCGCCCCGACCACCCTGTCGCCCTCGGTGATGAGTCCCTGCACCTGGGCGGCAGTGTGGATCGCGTTCCCGGCGGCCTTGATCTCGCGGGCGCACGCGTCGAGGTACTGGTTGGTGTCGAAGGCGTGCCCGATCCCGTAGCGGAGCACGGGGACCCCTTCGGCGCACTCGACACCGCGGCCGCGGATCCAGTCGAGTCCGGCGGCGAAGTCGTCGATGACCGCGTTGCGGAGTTCCTCGTCCCCATGGGGGTTGATCTCCGCCATGATCTGCCGCGAGGGCGCGGTCCAGGCATATCCTGCGAACCGCGCGGAGCCGCCGACGTCCCGGGCCTTCTCCACCACCACGACGCGTGCTCCGCGGTCGGTGGCGCGGGCGGCCGCGGTGAGGCCGGCCATTCCG
>NZ_JAALDZ010000412.1:0-2677 GCF_014145125.1 Dietzia sp. CQ4
GACGGCGTTCTGCATTCGGGTCTCCCGGAGAGGTAGTGCTGCTGTGATGGGGACCACCCTATCATCTTAATTGAACTCAGTTCATCTATTTGGTCCGGCCGCTCACGCTCGGCCCCTCGACCGCCCCGGCCACCAGCGACTCCACCCGGTGCCGCAGCCGGGTCTCGGGGACGGTGAGGCGCCGCTGTTCCTGCTCGACGAACTCCTCGGCGCTGCCCACCCGGTACGTCTCGACGAACAGGCCCGGTTCCGCGGTCGGGCGCTCGAGCCGCCAGCGCCGACCTCCCAACCGGAGCCGGGAGCGACGCAGATCGCGCATGGCGGTGAGGAATTCCTGCGTGCGGCCCTCCGGCACCCGGTACTCGTAGCGGACCACCACCGGTCCCGATCGGTCGCCCGGAGGCGCAGCCTGGTCGGTGGCCTCACCGGACGGCCCCGCCGGCCCACCGAGCTCGGAGACGAGGACCGGCTCGATCCCCTTCTCGGCGCCCAGCCCGACGAGCAGGAGCGACACGCAGCTGATCACCATCAACCCGGCTGCCACGAGGAGGGCGGCCTGCAGTCCGGCGGCGTCGGCCACGACCCCCCACAGGAGCGATCCCGCCGCCTGGGTCCCCTGGACCATCAGCAGGATGAACGCGATCAGCCTGGGCCGGATCCAGTCCGGGAAGAACTGGTGCCCCATCGACATCCACGAACTCTGCACACTCACCCAGGCCGCGCCGGCGAAGAGCATGGCGATCCCGACCACGACCGGCGACGTCGAGACCGCCAGCACCGCCAGGGCTGCGGCGTAGACGAAGGCGCCGCACGCGGCGAACACCGTGACCCGCAACCGCCTCCGCGGCCCACCGAACCCCACGACCGCCACGACGGCGCCGGCGCCGATCAGCGCCATGAGCACACCGAATCCGTCCGCGCCCATCCCGAGACGGTCGTGGACGGCCAGCGAGATGAGCGCCCAGAGCGCGCTGGACGGGACCCCGAAGAGGAAGAGCTGGAACAACAGCCGCGTGGTCCACGCCGAGTTGGCCACGAACCGCACGGCCCCGGAGATCTCGGGAACGATCGCTCGTCGCGGAGCGGTCCGGTCGGGCGATCGCCGCTCCATGCGCCACAACGTGAGCGCACATCCGACGGACAGGACGGCGACCACCGCGAACGCCCACTCCGCGCCGGCCAGCCCCAGGCCGAGACCCGCGAGGAGCGGGCCGAGCGAACGGGCGAGATTGAACACCGCGCCATCGACCAGTGCCGCCGTGGGGATCCTCCGGCGGTCCACGGTCTCCGGCAGGAGCGATTGCCAGGAGACGCCCACCACCACCAGGGCGGTGCCGACGAGCAGGACGGACAGGATCATCGGGAGCGCACCGTCAGCCCCCGTCACCGTCAACGCGGTCGCGGCCACCGCCGACACGGCGGACACCGCGGTGGCCAGCGCCATCATCTTCTTGCGCGAGGCGTACCCGGCGACCACCCCCACCGGCAGCGCGAGGACCAGGAACGGCACCGCCATCGCCGCGGGCGCGAGCGAGATCACCGACGCGGACTCCCCGCGTTCGGTGAGGACCCACTGGACCGAGACGACGTGGATCCACACGGCCACCGCGTTGGTGAGCTGGACCGCCTCGAGGGCCCGGAACGCGCGCTCGTGCCGGAGCGGGCGCGCCTTCGATGGGTGGGCGCCCGCCCCGTCGCTCACCACTGGTCCCAGTGGATGAACTCCTCCGCCGGTGGCCGCCAGGCGGGGCGGAAGGTGGTGCCGGTGTAGTGGGCGACCGGGATCATGCAGACCTGTTCCACCTGCGTGGGATCGATCCCCACGATCTCGGCGACCTCGTCCTCGCGGCCGAGGGTCATCCCCGTCCAACAGGTGCCCAGTCCACGAAGCCGCGCGGCGAGCATGAAGTTCCAGACGGTCGGATACACGGTCGCGAGCCTGTGTTTGGCGTTCAGCACGTCGCCCTCGGCCAGCCGGGGCGTCAGACACGGGATGACGATCACCGGCACCCTGGACATCACCGCCGCGAGGTGCTCGGCCGAGTCCCTGGTGCGTCTGCTCTGGGCCGCGTGCCGCGGGTCGGAGTCCACGCGGTTGAACAGCCCCACGTCGCTCGCGCGATAGAAGCCGTCGAACTCCTCCCGGTAGATCCGACCGAGGTGGTCGATTCGGTCGGGGTCGCGCACCACGAGGAACTCGGTGCGCATGAGGTTCGAGCCCTGGGGTGCCTGGAGGGCGTCGGCGACGCATTCCTCCAACAGTCCCGGGTCGACCTCGCGCTCGAGGTCGAGGCGCCGGCGCACGGCGCGGGTGGTGGTGATCAGCTCGTGGGCGCCGAGAGCCTCGGGCGCGGTCCCGGCGGCGGAATCAGACATGGTCACCCCTACACCCCGACGAGGTCCGCGATCGACCGCCGGGCCTCCCGGGCACTACCGAACGCGCCCTCGTCGCCGAGCGCACGACGCAGGTAGAAGTGCGCGGAATGCTCCCAGGTGAAGCCGATCCCGCCGTGCAACTGGATCGCCTCGTGGGCACTCCTCGTGACGACGTCCGCGCAGACCGCCGACGCGACCGCCACGGCCAGGTCGGCATCGGAGGCGGCGTCCTCGTCGAGGACGGCGAGGGCGTACATCGGATAGTGCCCCGTGATGTGGTGGGAATCGGTTCCGCGTCTGG
>NZ_JAALDZ010000413.1:0-3998 GCF_014145125.1 Dietzia sp. CQ4
GGCCGCCACCCACACGATCGCCCAGAGCGCGGGCCAGCCGCGTGGCGGCGATCGACGCAGGGCCAGCCGCGCCGCCGGCTGAGTCCCGCCGCCGACCGATCAGCCGCCGGCCGTCACCCGAACACGGTGATGGTCTGGCGGCTGATCGCCGTCAGGGCCCCGTCCGGTCGCCACATCATGGCGTGGGTGTGCGCGTACCCGTCGCGGGAGGCATCGGTGGTCGCCTCGTAGGCGAACAGCGCCTCCGGCGGGATCGTGTCGGGACCGATCTCCGCCACCAGCTCCAGCGTCCAGGTCAGGCTGCTGGCGGGTGCGAACCCGGACAGCATCTGGATGGTCGCGGGCGGCCACGCGTCCGCGAGCACCAGCAGATGCTCCTCGTGGAACTCCTCCGGGGCCTCGCGCAGCTGCGCCCAGCCCGAGAGGTCTCCGGTCTCGGCTCCGCTGAACGGGAGGGCGCCGCCGACCTGCCTCAACGCGAGGAACCGGTAGAACTCCGGGGTCATCTTCTCGATGTAGGGGAACGGCTCGATGGTCCCGGGCTCGGGCAACTCCGGCATGGGATGCCTCGGTGGCACCACGATGGTGGACTCGCGGTGCTTCCCGAACGCCGCGAGCGCCGTGGCGACGATCGCTCCGTCCTGCCGCAGCGTGGCCTGGGCCTGCGTGACGTTTTTGCCGACCCGCAGGATCTCGGCGTGGACCTCGACCGCGCCCGTCGTGGCGGGACCGACGAACGAGACGGTGAACGACCTCAACGGATGTGGAGACGCGGCCCCGGCCCCGGCCCCGGCAGAGTCTGAGACCACGTCGTCTGAGGCCACGTCCCTGAGCCGCCCCTTGATCGACGCGAGGAGCAGGGCCCCGGTCAGGCCTCCGTAGATCGCGCGGCCCTGCGTCCAGCCGTCCGAGACCTCGACGGTCCCACCGCGCGAGGCGGACTCCAGCATGTTCTTCAGCGACATGCCGGACAGTCTGCCAAAGCGGTCAGTGGACCAGTTGGGGGCGTCCCTTCTGGCGGATCGCCGCCAGGGCGGTCGCCAGGCCGGGCATCTGCGGCAACCGGTCGAACATCTTCTCGCTGCGGGTCTCCGCCGCGTCGTCGGCGGTCCGGTGCAGGTACTTATCGGGCAGGGAGAGCCGGGCGATGGTGCGCCACGACTGCAGGTACTGCTTCCACAGCGGCCCGCTCACGTACGGCAGGTCGTACCGCTCGCACAGGTCCCGGACCCGCAGCGAGATCTCCGAGTACCGGTTGGACGGCAGGTCGGGGAACATGTGGTGCTCGATCTGGAACGACAGGTTGCCCGACATGAGGTTCATGACGGGGCCGCCGTCGAGGTTGGCGCTGCCGAGCATCTGGCGCAGGTACCACTCGGCCTGCGTCTCGTTCTTCACGTCCTTGGGGGTGAACTTCTCCGCCCCGTCCGGGAAGTGGCCGCAGAAGATCACCGCGTTGGTCCAGATGTTGCGGATGATGTTCGCGGTGACGGTCGCCGTGAGCGCCTGCCGGCCGGACGGCCCCGCGAGCACGGGGAACAGGACGTAGTCCTTGAGGACCTGCTTGCCCGCCTTCCGCAGGAACGCCTTGGCGGTACGGCGGTCGGCGGGCGTGGCACCGGAACCCGGGAACGCGTCCTGGAACCGGACGTGCTGCAGCCCGATCCCCCATTCGAACCCCAGCATCAACACGGTGTTGATCAGGAGGTTGGCGGAGTACCGGGGCTCCCACGGCACGTCACGCGTGACCCGCAGGACGCCGAACCCCACGTCGTCGTCCAGCCCGACGATGTTCGTGAACTTGTGATGGAGGTAGTTGTGGGTGTGCTTCCAGTCGGCGGAGCTGCCGACCAGGTCCCACTCCCACGTGGTGGAGTGGATCTCCGGATCGTTCATCCAGTCCCACTGTCCGTGCAGGACGTTGTGACCGATCTCCATGTTCTCGAGGATCTTGGCCACGGCCAGGGCTCCCGTGCCGAGCGCCCAGGCCGTGCGGTTCCGCGCGCCGAGATACAGGACCGCGCGGGCTCCCAGTTCGATCCCCCGCTGCAGCCGGATCACGCTGTGGATGTAGCGGTAGTCCCGTTCCCCGCGAGAGGCGATCACGTCGGCCCTGATCGCGTCGAGTTCCCGCCCCAGCTCGTCGATCTGCTCGGGAGAGAGGTGCGCGTACTCGCCTACATCAGATATGGCCATGGATCAACTCTAGGCCGGTCCGGGGGGCCTTAACCACCCGTGGGACCTCTTGACGGCGAATTCGTGACCAAGCGCACCACGTTGTGGCTACTTCAGTCACTCCAGGACCGGCGCACCACTTCCAGCGTGCCGTGGACCCGCTCACGGGTCGACCCCACGGGGGCGATCATCAGCTCGTCCGCGCCCGCGCGCTCGGCGAAGTCGCGCAGGTAGTCGCGCACCTCGGGGCCGTCACCCACGGCGGTGTAGGTGATCATGTGCAGGATCTGGCGACCGGCGGCCGACTCCATCACCATGTCCAGCTCCTCGTCCGAGAAGTGGCGCCCGCGACCGGCCATGAGCTTGACGCGCTGGCGGCGGTACCAGTGCAGTTCGCGGGCCGCGCGCCCGGTGTCGTCGTCGGCCACCACGTTGACCGCGGCGATCATGTACGGCTCGGCCAGCTGGTCGCTGGGCTCGAACCGGTCGCGGTAGACCGCCGAGGCCTGCTCGAGCGCATCGGGCGCGAAGTGCGAGGCGAACGCGTACGGCAGGCCGAACTTCGCGGCGAGCTGGGCGCCGAACAACGAGGATCCGAGGATGTAGAGGGGAACCCTGGTGCCCCGGCCCGGGGTTGCGATGATCCCGCGGGTGCGGGCGAGGTCCGACGGGGAGTCCCCCAGGAAGGCCTGCAGTTCGCGCACGTCGTCGGGAAAGCGCTCGGCGGCCGACGGCTCGCGACGCAGGGCGCGGAACGTCTGCTGGTCGGTGCCGGGCGCGCGGCCCAGCCCCAGATCGATCCTGTCCGGGTGCAGCTCGGCGAGCGTGCCGAACTGCTCGGCGATCACGAGCGGCGAGTGGTTGGGTAGCATCACCCCACCGGAGCCCAGGCGGATCCGCTCGGTCTGGGAGGCGATGTGGGCCATGAGCACCGCCGGCGCCGAGGAGGCGATGGACCCCATGTTGTGGTGCTCGGAGTACCAGACCCTCTCGTAGTCCAGCTCCTCCGCCCTGCGCGCCAACGCCACCGAGTCCTGCAGCGCCTCCCCGACGGACTGACCGGGGCGGACGGAGGCGAAGTCGATCACGGACAGGGGCATCGGGGAGGGGGTCATGACCGGTCCAACCCACGCCCCGCGGGACCTATTCCGTCCCGTGTCCGGCCGGGGGCGGCACACTGGGGGTATGTCCGCACCCGGCTCCGGTTCCAGTTCCAGTTCCGTCGACATCGTGCACCTGGTCTCGGAGATGCGCAGGGCCGAACCGCTCGTGCACTGCCTGACCAACTCGGTGGTCCGCCAGATCACGGCCGACGTTCTGCTGGCGGCCGGTGCGGCTCCCGCGATGGTCGACCACCCCGAGGAGGCCGCCGACTTCGCCGCAGTCGCCTCCGGGGTGCTGGTCAACGTGGGCAACCCGACAGCCGAGCAGGTCGAGGGCATGCACGCCGCGATCGACTCGGCGCGGGAGCACGGCACGCCGTGGGTCCTCGATCCGGTGGCGGTGGGCGGTCTGACGCTGCGCACCGGGCTCGCCACCGGCTGGCTCGACCACGTCCCCGCGGCGATCCGTGCCAACGCCTCGGAGATCGTCGCGCTGGCCGGCACCGGCGCGGGTGGCCGGGGCGTGGACTCGACACATGAGGTGGCCGCCGCACTGCCGTCCGCGCTGATGCTCGCCGAGCGCACCGGGGGTGTGGTCGCGGTGACGGGTGCGCAGGACGTCGTTGTCACCAATTCCGGCGGGTTGACGGTCGCCACCTGGATCACCTCGGGGCACCCGCTGTTGCAGAAGGTGATCGGCACCGGCTGTGCGCTCGGGGC
>NZ_JAALDZ010000414.1:0-1312 GCF_014145125.1 Dietzia sp. CQ4
CACGCTGTGGAGCGTCCGCTTCCCGCGGGTGGCCATGGCGATGGTCGTGGGAGCGGCCCTCGCGGTGGCCGGAGCGCTCATGCAGGGCGCGTTCGGCAACCCGCTCGCCGAGCCCAGCGTGGTGGGGGTGTCCGCCGGGGCGGCCGTGGGCGCCGCGGCGGCGATCGTGTTCGGGCTGACCGCCTTCGGTGCCTGGACCAGCGTCGTCTGCGCTTTCGTCGCCGGCATCATCACCACCACCGCGGTGTACCTGTTCAGCCGGAGCAACGGCAGGACCGAGGTGGTCACGCTGGTCCTCACCGGCATCGCCGTGAACGCCGTCGCCGGAGCCGCGCTCGCGCTGCTCATGTTCCTCGGCGACACCCAGGCCCGCGAGGAGATCGTGTTCTGGCAACTGGGAAGCCTGAACGGCAGCCGGTGGGAGCACGTCCTGGTCGTGGCGCCTCTGGCGTTGCTCGGACTGGTCCTGGCAGCGCGCCTGGCGCGACCTCTGGACCTGCTCGCGCTCGGAGAGCGCCCGGCCCGCCACCTGGGCGTCAACGTGGAGCGGTTGCGTGTCTTCTCGATCCTGCTGGTCGGCCTGCTCACGGCCGCTGCGGTGAGCTTCTGCGGCATCGTCGCGTTCGTCGGCCTGGTGGTGCCGCACCTCGTCCGCATGATCGCCGGGCCGGGCCACCGACTGCTGCTTCCGGCGTCGGCGCTGGGTGGTGCGGTGTGCCTGCTGGCGGCCGACCTGCTCGCCCGCACCGCCGTGAACTACGCGGAACTGCCACTGGGGATGGTGACGGCCGCCGTCGGCGGACCGTTCTTCTTCTGGCTCCTCCACCGCACCCGTCGCACCGCAGGAGGCTGGGGATGAGCGTCACCGGGCCACGCGTGCCGGTGCTGTCCGCCGAACGCGTCACGGTACGAATCGGCGGCCGGACCCTGCTCGACGCGGTCGACCTGGAGGTCTACGCCGGCGAGGTGCTGGCGCTGGTGGGCCCCAACGGTGCGGGCAAGTCCACGCTCCTCGGCGTGGTGGCGGGGGACACCGACCCGGACTCCGGCCGCACGGTGCTCGACGGCACCGATCTACACCGGTGGCGTCTCGGCGACCTCGCCCGCCGCCGGGCCCTGCTCACCCAGGCCAACTCGGTCGCCTTCCCCTTCACCGTGCGGGAGATCGTCGCGATGGGGCGCGCCCCCTGGGCGGCGCTGCCCGAGGGGAACGACGACGAGGAGATCATCGAGGAGTCGTTGGCCGCCACCGACACCTCCTCGCTGCGGTCCCGGACCTTCCCGACCCTGTCCGGTGGAGAGAAGGCGCGCG
>NZ_JAALDZ010000415.1:0-2835 GCF_014145125.1 Dietzia sp. CQ4
ACGAAGGATCACCATTCAGTTACACCACTTCCAGGGGCTTGACCGCGGCCGCGGTGTCGAAATCGGACGCGCTCGCGGCGCCCCGCTCGAGGGCCCGCCGCACCCGTCCCCGGCGGCAGCCGGTGAGCACGTACCAGTGGCCGCCGGCGGCCTCGGCGAGTTCGCCGATCTCGTACCGCGGTTCACCCTTGGCGCCTCCCCTCAGGTGGGCGCGGGCGATCGCACGCGAGAGTCTGCGGTAGCCCTCCCCTCCACGGGCCAACACGAGCAGGTGCTCATCCCCGGGCAGCGAGAGTTCGGCACCGAACACGGTCGCCAGACCCAGCTCGGAGGCCGCCTCGGCGAAGCGGACGACCCCGTACATCCCGTCGTGGTCGGTGATCGCCAGTGCGGTCAGTCCCAGCTCCGCCGCCGCCTCCGCCATCGCCTCGGGCGAGGAGGCACCGTCCAGGAAACTGAAGGCGGAATGGGCGTGGAGCTCGGCGTAGGGCACGCGCCCCTGGGTTCGGGGCCGTTGCGGAGGGGTGTACTCACCCCGTCGGCGGGACCAGGCGGGGGCATCGCTGCCGTCGCCGGGGTGCGGGTTCTGGGGCCCACGCGGGCCCGGTCGCCCGGACAGGACCCGCTCGAGCTCGGTCCAGGTCTTGGGGCCGTGGTACCAGTTCACCGGGCCTCACCCACCGGGGCCCGGTGCGTGGGCTCAGAGCTGGGTGAACGACTCCACGACCCACGCCGAGGCGTCGCCGGGCGGTTTGCGGCAACTCTGGGACCGAGGGGGGAGCGGGCGGGTGCCCGCCTCGACGCGCCAGGCGCGACCGTCGGTGTGACGGACCACGGCCACGCGCGGGGAATCGGGGTCGAGGGTGACGACGAGGTCGTCCACCCCCGCCTCCACACCGGAGTTCCGCACGGCGACCTCCGCCACCTGCCCGGCCGGTGGCCACGTACTGCGGCCCCGCAGGTTCTCGGTGACGACCCGACCGTCCAGCACCGCCTCGACGATCCCGGCCGCGTGGGCCACCTCCGCGGGCCCGTAGGTGTAACCGGTGCCGGGGAGCAACAGGACCGGGGCGAAGCGGTGCCCTCCGGTGTGGGAGCACTCCCACACCGCGGCATCGGGATCGAGTGAGGCCAGGCGTCCGCCCACCAGTGCCTCCAGCCCGGCCGCGACCGGGCGCCCCCGCACGGCGCAACACTGGTCACGCTTGGCGTGGGTGCACACGAGCGGGACAGGTGCCGCGACCTCGCGGGTCCCGGCCACGTGCCCGTCGGGAGACAGGTCCAGCCCGAGCAACTCCCCGGGCCCGTCGACACGGCCGGTGCGGATGCTCTGCCGGCCGGGGCGGGTGTCGCAGAGGTAGAAGCGGTGCCGGTCGAGCCGCTGGCCCTCCCGGCCGGGCCGCCGGATGAAGAGCATGCGCGACCCACAGGCCTCGACGTGGTCCTTGAGACGTCGGGACAGGTCCTCGCCCAGCGCCTCACCGTCGAAGATGTCGCGGCCCCAGCGCCCGGGGACCTCCAGCAGCACCCACGACTCCTCGTGGGCGGCGGTGCCGGCCGGTGGCTCATCGGCCGACTGCAGGGAACACCAGTCCGGTTGTGTGGCGGAATCGGTATCTGACACGACCCCATGGTGCCCCATCCCGCGAGGAGGCGTAACTGTAGCCACCTTGTGGGACAAAAGTGACCAGAGGGATCTAGGCTGGGCCTATGCGTATCCGTCACCGCCGCCTCGCCGCGGCCGCCGCCCTCACCGCCGTCGCGTCCCTGGGCCTGGCGGGATGTGGAGCCGACACCTCGACCGACACCCCCACCACGAGCCAGACCACCACGGCGGGATCCTCCCCGGCCGCGCTGGCCCGGACCCTGGCGCCGGACGAGACCGAGACCTCCGATCCCTCCGCCAGGCCCGCGGACTCCGCTCCGAAGAGTGAGGACTCCGGCGACGCCGCCGAGCGCGCCCAGCTCGTCGTGACCGAGATCCGCGTGGGCGACTACCAGGGCAAGGACCGCGTGGTCTTCGAACTCGAGGGCCAGGGCGTCCCGGGGTACTCCGTGGACTACGTGGACGCACCCGCCCAGCAGGGCAGCGGTTTCCCGGTGGAGGTGCCCGGGGACTCGTTCCTCCAGGTGATGATCCGCGATCAGGTCCTGCCCACCACGACCTCCATGACGGAGGTCCCCGTGGGCACCGTCTCGAGCGACGAGGCGACCGGTGTCGCCGGAGTGGCCTTCGCGGGCCAGTTCGAGGGCCAGGCGCAGTCCGTCATCGGTCTCGAGGGCACGGACCGCGCCTTCTCGGCCTTCCTCCTCCAGAACCCGACCCGACTGGTGGTCGACATCGAGCGCTGAGCCCACCCGGCGAGCGACGGGGGCCGCGACCACGGTGAGTCGTGGACGGTTCATTCGTATACCCCCTCGACGGTCCAACTCCCCGCTTCGTCCCCGACCAGGCA
Organism: Dietzia sp. CQ4; assembly: GCF_014145125.1. Lineage (NCBI taxonomy): Bacteria > Bacillati > Actinomycetota > Actinomycetes > Mycobacteriales > Dietziaceae > Dietzia > Dietzia sp. CQ4. Next base: position 2,457 of record NZ_JAALDZ010000415.1, read on the forward strand.
GCACAGCAACAACGCGGCCGCCCGCTCGGGGACGACCTGCATCCGGGCCCTCGGCCGGCGGGGCTCACCACCGGGACCCGGCTCCCACCAGGCCTCATCGATCGGCCACGGCCTCGACCAACCGACCAACGCGCATCGACGGCCCGTCACCTCGACCGACTCGGGTCGTCCGGTGAGCAGGCCGCGCGGACCGACCCCGACCGGCGCCCCCGCCGCGGTGCGCAGCAGAACCCCCCCTGCGAGGGGAACCCGTGCCACGACCCCCGACCCGGGGTCACGGCTCTCACGGATCTCCAATCGATAACCCGGCCCCGGCCACACCACCGACGGCGACGGCGCCGGCAGAGCCCCCGGCCACGGCCCCTCCGCGACCGGGTCG
>NZ_JAALDZ010000416.1:0-3063 GCF_014145125.1 Dietzia sp. CQ4
GCCTCGCGATCGGCCGGTCGCCGACCCGAGCCGGTCCCGGTCGCGGCCCCGACCCGGCCCCCCGCGCCCTCGGGGATGCCGAGCTCGGCGCGCAGATGGGGGGAGGTCGAATAGGTCTCGGCGGGCTCGCCGTGCCCCAGGCCGAGCGCCTTGTCGATGAGTCCCCAGCGGGGCAGGTCGTCCCAGTCCACGAGGGTGACGGCGACGCCCTTGCGGCCGGCCCGACCGGTGCGGCCGATCCGGTGGACGTAGGTCTTCTCGTCCTCGGGGCACTGGTAGTTGATGACGTGGGTCACGTCGTCGACGTCGATTCCGCGCGCCGCGACATCGGTCGCCACGAGGACGTCGACCTCCCCGGTGCGGAACGCCTTGAGCGACTTCTCGCGAGCGCCCTGGCCCAGGTCGCCGTGGATCGCCCCCACGCGGAAGCCCCGTTCGGCCAGGTCGTCGGCGAGCTTCTGGGCCGTGCGCTTGGTGCGGCAGAAGATCATCGTGGCGCCGCGTCCGTCCGCCTGCAGGATCCGTGAGACCACCTCGGGCTTGTCCATGGAGTGCGCCCGGTAGACGAACTGGGTGGTGTTCTCGTGCGTGGCGCCGGAGTCGGCGGCCTCCGCCCGGATGTGCGTGGGCTTGGTGAGGAACGTCCGCGCCAGGGTGATGATCGGTCCCGGCATGGTGGCCGAGAAGAGCATGGTCTGCCGTTGCTCCGGGACCATCCGGAGCAGCTTCTCGATGTCCGGCAGGAAGCCCAGGTCGAGCATCTCGTCGGCCTCGTCGAGGACCAGCACCTCGACCTTGCCGAGCACCAGCTTCGACTGGTTGGCCAGGTCGAGCAGACGGCCGGGGGTTCCCACCACCACGTCGACGCCCTTCTCCAGGGCGTCGGTCTGCTGCTCGTAGGGGGTTCCGCCGTAGATGGCCAGCACCTTGAGCGGCCGGGTTCCCGACCCGCCGGGGGCGGTGAGACCGGTGGCGGCGATCTTGAGGTCCTGGGTGACCTGGACACACAGCTCGCGGGTGGGAACGATGATGAGGGCCCGTGGCGTGCCGTCGAGCTCCCGGGTCACCTCGCCCGTCGAGATGCGGTGCAGGAGGGGGACGCCGAAGCCGTAGGTCTTGCCCATCCCCGTACGGGCCTGGCCGATGAGGTCGGACCCCGCCAGCGCCAGTGGGAGGGTGAGTTCCTGGATGGCGAAGGTGTGGGTGATGCCGCGCTCACCGAGCGCGGTGACGATCTCGGGGCGGACGCCGAGTTCGGCGAAGCTGGGGGAGGAGTCGGAGGACGGGGCGTCGACGACCGCGGTCGTCGTGGCCATGCCGTCGACTTCGCTGGTGGTCACATCTGTAGTGGACAGGGCGGTGCCTTTCTCGTCTCGCGCGCGGGAGGACGGGCCTTCCGATGGACGGCCTCGGCGAGCGGGGCGCGCGCACATTTCCACGCGGATCCTCGGTGCGGGGTCCGACCAGCGGACCGGGCGCGGGTGTGATCCACGTGGGTCCACCCTATCCCGTGACGCCGCGGGACACCGGGTCCGGGCTAGCCTGGGTCCCACGTATCACCGACGACGGCGAGACATGCGCCGACGATGAGAAGGGCAGGCACCGTGGAGGTCAAGATCGGCATCGCCGACAGCAATCGCGAACTCGTGTTCAAGACCGGGATGAACCCGGAGGACGTGCACGCCCGCGTGGAGGCCGCTCTCACCGCGGAGAGCAAGGCAGTGTTGGAGCTGGACGACGAGAAGGGTCGGCGCTATCTCGTGTCGACCGACCGGGTCGCCTACGTCGAGATCGGTGAGTCGGCGCGGCGCGCGGTCGGGTTCCTCTCCTAGGCGTCCGGGGCGGGCCGGTCCCCGCCCTGACGAGGGATCTTCGACAGTCCGCCCCAGCACAGGGTGACGGTCGTGGAGACGGCGTCGGCGCGGGAGATCGGTCGGCCCGCGTCGAGCCAGTGGCCGGCGCTGACCCGGCTCGCACCCACGAGGCCCACCGCGAGCAGACGCGACCGGTGCGCGTCGAGCCCGGAATCGCCCCTGACCAGGTCGTGTACGGCGTCGATGCAGCCGTCGGTGGCGCGGTCGAGCTCGCGCCGGACCTCCTCGTCGCCGGACTCGGAGGTGAACACCAGCCGGAAGCCGCGGGTGTCGGAATCGGCGTACGCGAAGAACGTGTCGACCGCCGCCTCGACGCGACGCCGGTTGTCCGAGGTCGAGTCCAGCGCCGCCCGGATGCGGCCGAGGAGCTCGTCCACGTGATGCCGCAGCACCTCGATGTACAGGTCGCGCTTGGAATCGAAGTGCTGGTACAGCACCGGTTTGGAGACCCCGGCCAGGACGGCGATGTCGTCCATCCCGGAGGCGTGGAAACCCTGGTCCACGAACACGGTCCCCGCCGCGTCGAGGAGCTGGCGTCGTCGGGCTCCTCGGGGCAGCCGGGTCGCCCTGGCGCGCCCCGGAGCCGTCGGGGACGGTCCGCCCGGGCTTGTCATCGTCTGGCTCCTGTCCTCCCGGACGTCGGGTCGACGGTCGACCGGGCCAGACGGACAATACCCGTACGGGCGGAGTGCCGGAGAAGGCGACCACCTCGGGATGTGGGATCGTGGAGACCTTGACTCGAGCCTGACCGGAGCGGACCTGGAGGTGTGCGGATGAGCGACGGCCGTCGCCGGACGTCGGACGGTGTCGACGCCGGGTCCACCTCGCGGGCTGACGCTCCGGCACACCGCGGGGACCGCTCTCCGTACTACCCTCCCCACGGTGAGCCGCTGCGGGCCCCGTGGGATCCGGCGGAGGAGACGACCCCCGGTCGTCGTCGCTCGGTCCCCGGCGCCAGGGACCACCTGCGCAAGCAGAGCCCCGTCGGTCGGTTCTTCACCACGTGGGGCTGGCGGGCGTACGCGATCCCGGTGCTGGTCGTCCTGACGGCACTCGTGATAGCCGACTCCGTGGCGGGTACCGGGGCGGGCGACGGCGCGGCCGTCGGCGAGGCGGAGGAGACGCCGGCGCTCATGGGGGAGCCACCCCGGGGTGAGGTGCCCCCGAGCGGGGAGCTGCCGGACGGTGG
>NZ_JAALDZ010000417.1:0-1326 GCF_014145125.1 Dietzia sp. CQ4
TGGCCGTCGAGGTGTCGGAGGGCGCCCCCGTCGGCGTCTGCGAGGTCGCGGGGGTCGAGGTCGGCATCGACGTCTGCGCCCGGGTCGTCGTCGGGGCCGCCGTGGTCCGGATCGTCGTCGGCGGGGCCGCGCCCCGGGTCGTCATCGCGCGCGGCGTGGGGACGACGGCGGAGGTCATCGACGTGCGGCAGGTGACGAGGTGCCTGCGGGCCATCCACGCCGGGGCACCCATCGCGATGGCCTCGTCCGGGCAGGTCATGGTGTAGATCGAGACCCCATCGGCCTGCCGCCACCGGCCGTTCCGGAACACCACCCAGAACGGGTCTCCCGAGATGTCGCCGGCCATGACCGCCCAGCCGGCGTCGCAGTCGATGATCCGCGCTCCGCTGTCCGGGTACCCCAGGTCGGTGTTGATCACCCCGGCGTCACACACCGCCGCGGGTGCGGGGACGACCGCGGTGGCCGTGGGGGGAGCGGTGGTGGTGGCGCGAGAGGCCCGGGTCGAGGTCGCGGTGGTGCTGGGGCCGGCCGGGGCGGTCACCTCGGGAGACGTCTCGTCTCGCGATCGCATCAGCGCGACGGTGGTGACGGTCGCGACGAGGACCCCGACCACCACGACCACCGCGAGGGCCGCGTAGACCGGCGACCGACCGCCTCCCCGTACTCCGTCGGCCCCGGTCACGTCGCCACCCCGTCGCCCTGGCTAGAGGGTCATCCCGGGCGGTAGCGGACCGATCGGGGTCGCGTCCCCCGCGCCGGCGAACGGGTTCCACACGTAGATGGTGGAGGCGTAGACGGCCTCCGCATTCGGTTGGCCCGCCACCGGCTCCTGTTGCACGCGCAGCTCCACGTGGAAGTCGCTGTGCTGCCCGAGCAGGACACGCGGCGTGGTGCCGGGCTGCGTCGCGACCTGCTCGCCCCGGTGGAACAGCACGACACGGGTGGGCGACGAGACCGTCCCGCCCGCGGTCTCCAGGAACAGGTAGCCGAGTTCACCGCACAGGTTCCCGCTCTGTCCCACCGTCCACCCGACCCCGGGGAACGGCCCGGGGGTCTGCGCGGCGATCCGCTGCACGTCCACCGAACACCCGGCGGGCGGAGGCATGAGGGAGTCGGTGTTGACCGCGGATGCAGCGGGCGCCCAGGACGCGAGCAGGCCGGCGGTCAGGGCCGTGGCGGTCAGGGCTCTGACGTTCGGTGTTCTGACGTTCGGTGTGCTGACGGTTCCGGGCATCGAGATCGCCTCTCCGATCGAGTACACCCCATGGTGACACGGGTCACACCGGAGAACCACCGTGAGTGGTGACCGGGCGCCCCCCCCCCCCC
>NZ_JAALDZ010000418.1:0-2164 GCF_014145125.1 Dietzia sp. CQ4
CGGTACGGTGGGACCACCCGGCGGCGCACCCCTCACGCCGCCCGATGAGGAGAGTGCCGTGACCGGTCGATACGCCCCTGGACACACTCTGGATCAGGCCGTCGCTCTCGAACGCGGCGGCGATAACCTGGTCCGTGGCCGCACGGTCGACGCGTGGGCCAACATGGTCGGGCCGTTCGGCGGGACGACCGCGGCGACGATGCTGCAGGCGATCCTGCAGCACCCGGAGCGACACGGTGACCCGCTGGCTCTGACGTTGAACTACGCGGGCCCGGTGGCCGAGGGCGAGTTCGAGATCGAGGTGCTTCCGACCCGCACCAACCGCTCCAACCAGCACTGGTGGCTCGAGATGCGCCAGGGCGATCAGGTGGTCACCACCGCCACGGCGATCACCGCGCTGCGCCGCGAGACGTGGTCGGAGACCGAGGTCGGCCCGCCCGGGGTCCCCGCACCCGAGGACCTGACCCCGGCCGCGGCGGACCGTGGGGTCAAGTGGGTGGACAACTACGACATGCGGTTCGTGACGGGGGCGTGGCAGTCGGTCGAGGACGGACAGACGAGCCCGGATTCGATGACGACGATGTGGATCCGCGACACCCCGCCCCGCCCCCTCGACCACGTCGCGCTCACCGCGATGTGTGATTCGTTCTTCCCCAGGTCGTTCCTCCGGCTCGGCCGGCCGATCCCCGCGGGAACGGTCACGCTGACGATCCACTACCTGGCCACCACGGACGAGATCGCGGCCCAGGGCACGGACTTCATCCTGGGCAGCGTCCACGCCCACCGGTTCCACGGCAACTACCACGATGAATCGGCGAGACTGTGGGGCCGCGACGGCACCCTGCTCGCCACCAGCCACCAACTCATGTACTTCAAGTCCTGAGTACCGCGGGCCGGAGGAGGACCCAGCACATGTCGACCACTCGGAACCACACCACCCACGAGGTCCTCAACCAGGCGCCGCCGCGCGTGGACGTGGACGAGTACGCGCTCAATCCCGCACTCCGGGAGGCCGTGGGAGTCTTCGCGCCCGGCGCGGTGACCGACCGGTTCCACGAGATCGGCCGACACGTGGGCACCGGGCAGTACCAGCACGACGCGGAGCTGGCCAACACCCTGCCGCCGGTGCACCGCGCCCACGACCGGTGGGGCAACCGGGTGGACGAGATCGAGTTCCACCCCTCCTATCACCGGATCATGGAGTACTCGGTGTCCCGCGGGGTGCACACCTCCGCCTGGGCGGACCCGGGGCCCGGCGCCAACGTGGAGCGGGCCACCGGCTTCATGCTGGTGTCGCAGATCGAGGCCGGGCACGGGTGCCCGCTGTCCATGACGCACGCCGTGGTGCCGTCCCTGCGGTTGAGCCCGGAGCTGGCCGCGGAATGGGAGCCGGCGCTGATGTCCAGGGTCTACGACCCCGAGCTGCGCGACCCCGCCACCAAGTCGGGGGTGTTGTTCGGGATGGCCATGACCGAGAAGCAGGGCGGGTCGGACGTCCGGGCCAACACCACCACGGCCACCCCGGTCGGGGACGGCCTGCACGTGCTGCGCGGCCACAAGTGGTTCTGCTCGGCCCCACAGTCGGACGCCTTCCTGGTGCTGGCGCAGGCACCGGAGGGACTGAGCTGCTTCCTCGTCCCCCGCGTCCTCCCGGGCGGCGAGCGCAACCCCTTCCTGGTCCAACGCCTCAAGGACAAGCTGGGCAACAAGTCCAACGCCTCGTCCGAGGTGGAGTTCGACGGCACCCTGGGCTGGATGGTCGGCGATCCCGGCCGTGGGGTGCGCACGATCATCGAGATGGTCGGGCGCACCCGCCTGGACTGCGTCCTGGGCGCCACGGCCGGAATGCGCCAGGGCGTGGCCGAGGCCGCGTGGCACGCCCGACACCGGGCGGCGTTCGGGGCGACCCTGGTGGACCAGCCGGCCATGGCCGCCGTTCTGGCGGACCTCCAACTCGAGGCGGAGGCCGCCACCTGGACGGCGACCCGCCTGGCAGCGGCCTATGACGACGACGAGTCCGCCGCGTACCGGAGGCTGGCCACCGCGGTCGCCAAGTACTGGACGTGCAAGCGCGGACCCAACCACGCCTACGAGTCGCTGGAATGCCTGGGCGGCAACGGCTACACCGAGGCGTTCCCGCTGGCCCGCCGCTACCGCGAGCAGC
>NZ_JAALDZ010000419.1:0-4297 GCF_014145125.1 Dietzia sp. CQ4
CGAAGGATCACCATTCAGTTACACCACTTCCAGGGGCTTGACCCCTTCTCCGTGCGTCGCGCATTCCAAGCGTGCGCCTTCAGGATGACGGCTGATTCGACATCAGGGATCCGCGTCCGATACGCGATAGCCTGCCCATCAAGCAAGATGGCGGTCACGTCGAGGTGTAGTGGATCGCTCTGCAGCACCAAATGAAGCTCGGGCAGGGAATCAACCTGACCGACACCGGGAACATGCCGTGGACGGATTCCCGGTGCGTGATCGAGACGGGGTAGGAGCAGATTGATCTCGATCTGCTGTCCGCCCTCAGCCTGTTTGAGGAAGACATTGCCCCCAGTCTTAACGAAGTCCTGCGCCCTGAGGCGTTCACTGAGCGGGCCGACAACCTCAACGTCCCCAACCGCGGCGTCAGAGTCAAGGGTTGACCTCGGGGTGGCTTGCGGGGTCGGGTAGACCTCGAGGAGGAGACGCACCATGTGGCCACCCACAATCCGGTAATCGTCTTCGGGGGAAACGGCTGCGGAGATCGCTTGTTGGCCGAGGTATCCCAACGCGTCAGAGTTGCTGATCGCATGGACTCGGATGCTGTATCTTCGCTCGGGTCGGAGCTCCGCGTCGTCGCTCATCGCGGGGTCCCGGTGAGAAGAGCAGCTACTTGATCAGCTGCTTCATCGCTATCCGGGTCTGCGCTCATGAGCAAGTCCCAGTAGACGATCGCCGCATCGGCGATCGGGAGGTCATCTGAACCGGCCGCCGCCTCGGTGGGTGGGGCGAGCCGCCAAAGGCTCGGGTCGCGGGGAACACACGTGACCAGGCTGGCCTCCTCGACGGGAACGGCCACGAAGCCGTCGCCCCCAAGGTCGACCGGACCGGTGACATAGACCCGTCCACGCGACGGAAGCTTCCAGGGTGCGAGTCGGTCCGCCGCGATGTCCCCGCTGACCAAAGCCTTCACTTCGAGCAGAGTCACTAGGTCGATCACCCTTTCTACTTGTCCGGCTACCGGATCCAGGCTGTACCACCCGAACTCCTGCCCCCCAGGCCCGGTGTACTCGTTGCGCCAGTGCTCGAGGAGCTTCGCGCGATCGACCGCCATCAACCCCTCACCCTCATCGGTGACGAGCCCGTTGAGGTGCTGCGCGGCCCGCGAGATCGCCTGCTGGGTGGTACCGAGCGAGTCCGCGATCACCGACTGTCTACTCGGTTCAGGTGTCAGCAGAAGATAACGCTCCAACGCCCAGCGGATCCATGCAGGCCGGCCCGTGCGCTGGGAATGCAATCGTGATCGCGACCGTGGTTCCGGATCCACCGCGTACGAGCGCCCGTCGCAGATCAGCCGGATCGGCTCTGCGGTAAGAATGTTGATCTCGCCGGCCTGGGCATGCTCCACCACCCCGTCGGTAGCGGACCTGCCGATGTGTAGAACGCGATCGGGATCTGTCGAGCGGCCGGCGCGGACCGCACGCACTCGATGCGCGGTCAGGCGCTCCACCGGCGCTACCGGCTCGACCTCGAAGAATCGTCCGTCGGGCGCTCGCAGGAGCCAGCTCCACTCAGAAGAGCCTTCGGAGATCCGTAGGCCAAGCTCCTGCACAAGTGCCACTGCGTCCACATTCATGGAACCTCCAACAACTTATATCCCGTCCGACGGGATCTTACGTGTTGGACAAATTGACCGTATATATGCAATGAGCGCGAGACGTCGGCCAGGCACGGTAGCGAGTACGTACCCGGATGGATGCGTCCCGTTTGGGTACACCCGTGCGGGACGACGGGCGAGCCGACATCGTTGCTGTGAATCGCATCGCTAAGTGGCGGTCTTTTCGCAGAGATAGATGACCACGCGCGATGCCGAGTCGGAACCGGTGAGCATCTCGAAACCTACGGCGGCCTGGGCAGCGAGCTCGGTGCCGGCTTGGCGGTCAAGCTCACGACCGGACCGTTGATCACGGGCGATGCGCAGGCGATCCGTATCGCGATCGATAGAAGTGAATAAGATAAAAAAGCGCTGCCGCGAGAGCGATCACTACCTGGACCCGGCGGTCCGCCAACCATGTCAGCGGCCACTCGGCCAAGCCGAGAACCCTAGATAGGACAGTGCTTCTCGGTGGTTCTGCTGGGCCGAGTGCCTCTTGGAAAAGGTTATCCGTGGCATCCGACGAGGCGTTAGAAATGCCCAGAATGGCGTAGTCGCAACTGCTGGAGTTTGCTGCGCTTACTATGCCGCTCTTGCTTGTGCCGATGAAGTACGAAACTTGGCCTCGCGGAGGAGTGCCGGGATCGCAGGAAGAGCCCGCGTACGGGGACGACACCAGTACGCGTTTCGCCACATCACCTGCGAAGACGTCGTGAACTTCATATTCGGTGACGCCGGGAAGGGTGCGGACTACTGTCCCCTTAAAGGCGACCTCTTCACGCGAGATCCAATCGAGCGCAACTTGTCGCTCTACTGGCTCGAGACATGAACAAGCAGCGGCGGTACCAGATCCGATCAAAACAAAGAACACGGTGGCGGCGATCAGGGCCCATGCGCGCAAAATCGGCGAGTATGAAGCTTTTTGAGAACCGCGCACTACGTTAGTTTCGCTCTCCTGGATTCCGGTTAGACGGTGGGAATCGACCGAAACTCCGGAGCGCCTTAGAGGGAGCCGATATTTGAGGGTTTTCGCCGACGGTTCAGAGCATTGTTCTCCTCCACTCCTCCCGCTGCTGAGTCCTGTTCTTACCATTGGCGCTCGACTACCAGCCAGGCTATGACGCCTTCCACAGCCCACAACGCATCGGAGGTGCCGCTTAGGCTCTGGCCCCCTTCTACTCGACCTTCTTCTAGCAGGGCGGCCGGGTGCTTGACCGCCGCCTCATAGACGACCCGCGCTTCCGGGCCGGTGAGCGTTCCGCACGAGCCCGAGGGATGGTTCAGCTCGATAAACTCTCGCGGTGAAGGACCCGGCCATTTGGGCACCTCGTCCACGGTCAGGGCGGTGTCAACCATCCCCGGCTGACACACGACCACCCGCTCAGGGAGGGCGCGTTCCTGAGTCGCTTTCGCGGACGACAAGCCTGCGGCTGAGACCTCGCCTGTCGGCGCCGGAGCGGAGGAACCTTGATCGCCGCACCCGGCTAAGAGCGCGACTCCGGCCAGACATACACCGAGGGCTGCGGCATACCGCGTAGACATCGCGGGCTCCTGTTCTATGTCGTGAACTCAGAATTGATGTTGCCACCTCTCACCTCGGCGGCGCAGCCCGGCGCCGAAACACGCCACGTTTGTTGGTCGGCCTGTTCAGCTCCGCGCAACCGTCCCAGTTCCTTAGCTGTGGGACGGTGCGAATGAACCTGTCGGAAGATTGTCGTTGGCGTCAGTTGCCAATGACGAGGATGCTGGCCGCTGCCTCGATGACGTCGTCGGTGATGGTCTCAAGTTGGTTGATTCTGAGAACGCGCGTGATTTGAGGGAAGAGGCGTTCCAGGAGTCGGAAGTTCCCGCGGGTGATTCGTTCGATGGCGGCGATGGCTTGGGCGTCGGTGAAGTCGTCGGGGTCGAGGGTGCGGCCGAGGCGTTTCCAGTGTCGATCGAGGACAAAGAGGAGTTCGTCTTTGCCGAGTGCTCGGTAGCGGTGTGAGAAGCCGAGGCGGCTGTAGAGCTGGGGATAGTGGCGGAAGCGTTGATCGATGCCCGGCATTCCGACGAGGATGATCGCCAGGTGGTGGCGATCATGCTCATCGCGGAGTAGTTCCAGAGCTGTTGCGGTGAGTCGTTCCGCTTCGTCGATGATGAGCAGCTCGACCCAGTTGCTGACTTTGAACGTTCGTGAGTCGGTGGCCTTGCCGATGCTGCGCTGGTGCTCGTCGATGCAGATGCCGATTCTGGTCTGTAGGTGGTCGATCTCGTGCATGAGGATCTTGGGTCTGCAGATGACTTCGGGGGTGTAGAACACTGTGCGGGAGCGGTTCGCGGTTGCGAAGTATTTTGCGTCGTCGTCGCTTCGCGGTCCCCATTCAGTGATGAACGGTTCGATGGTGTCCCAGTGGGCGTATCGGCGTGCTGACTGAGTCTTGCCGACGCCGGCGTCGCCGTGGCAGATGCCGATCGTGTGTTCTTTGCGTACCGCACTGGCGAACTCGGCGAACCTGCGGTGCTCTTTGGTGACGATGAAGTTTGGGGCCATCATTCGTCCTCTTCGTAGGTGCGCAGTTTTGACCGGCGAGCGCTCGGCGCAGTCGTGCGCGGTTCGGTTCGGGCGGCGACTCGTGGGATGCGGTCGTTGATGTCTTTGCGCAGTTGGCGCCGGCGGGC
>NZ_JAALDZ010000041.1:0-16501 GCF_014145125.1 Dietzia sp. CQ4
CCGACGGCGCCCCGCGGCGTCGGCGTCGGCGGCGGCGCCCCTCGTCGTCGTCCGACTCCACCGGTCGGGACTGACCCGACCCCCACCCCCTGGAAGGCACGTGCGCACACTCAGGAGCGGGTCCGGACGCCGTCTGCCGTTCGTCGACGTCCCCCCCGAACGCCGGACGCGACGAGATCTGGTCACCGCCGCGGTGATCGCCGTCGTCATGGTGCTGGCGGCGGTCGCCGTGCTGCTGTCCGGGAGCGCGACCGGGTCGGAGCTGCGTGCCGCGGACGCGGAGCAGCCCGAGTACGGACCGGCCACCGATCCCCCCACGTCGCTCCAACCGCTCTGGACGCACGGCTCCGCCGGGACCGGCCCGCCGCTCACCACCAAGGGCAACCTCGTCACCGTCTCCCCGGACGGGGTGCTGGTCGGCCGGGACGCGGGTTCCGGGGAGGAGAGCTGGTCCTACACGCACGCGGGTCGGTTCTGTGCCGGAGCGTTCTACGCCGATCGACTCGTCGCCGCGTTCGACGGCGCCTCCGGGTGCAGTGACGTGACGTCCCTCGACCCGACCCGGCAGGAGTACGCAAGCACCAGACAGAGTGCGTATCCGGACTCGATGGAACTCACCGGCTCGTGGAAGCACGTCCTGGCGTTCAGCCCGGACCGCCTCGAGATCTGGCGCGACGACCTGGTCCGGACGGTCGAGTACGGGGCCGTGGAGGCTCCGCAGGAGGCCGGGATGCAACCCCGCACCGGGTGCACCCTCGTGACCGCGGATCTCACCGACGAGCGCTTCGCCGTGACGGAGCGCTGCCCCGGGGAGGACTCCGTCAGGTTGACGATCTCGAAGACCGTCCCCGAGGACAATCGCGCCCCCGAGGAGATCGCCTCGGACCCGACCGGTGCCGACGGTCTGTGGATCATCGAGGTGACCGAGCAGGGGGTCCTGGCGCTCCGGAACCAGGGCCCCGACTGGACCGTCGAGTGGTTCACCTCCCCCACCGAACACTCGACCGTGCTCGCTCTGGAGGGTGAGCCGGCCGTGCCGCCGTCGTACGAGTCCGTCTCGGGCGACAGCGCTCAGGTGAGATGGTTCGACGGGCGTTCCACGCACGCCTTCGACGGGCCGTCCGGGAGATACTCGTGGACCCTGGGCGGGTCGACGGGCCCCGGACTGACCGGGGGCTGGTCCGCCGACCCCGCGGCCCATGCGGCGGGCGAGTGGGTGCTGGTGCCGGTCGCCGACGGGCTCGCCCTCCTGGACCACGACACCGGGCGCGAGGTCCGTCGCCTGGCCGGGCAGGCGGCACCGGGACCGGGCGTGACGGGGCTCGCCCAGATCGGCGACATCCTGTACGAACGCCACGCGGGAGAGATCCGCGCGTACAAGCTCGTCGCCTGACCCCCCGGGGTGGATACGGGAGCCGTGCGCGCCGGCAGGGTCAGACGGCGTACCACTCGATCGCGTCCCTGCGGAACAGCGACACCAGCGCGACAGCGCAGACCACGGCGAGGATCAGACCGGCGAGGTACTGGTCCGATCCCACCCCCACGTACCAGGCCACGAACAGCAGCAACAACTCCGCGATCACCACGAGTCCACGGCCCCACCGTCGACCCCGCAACAGGCCCACACCGGCCGCGAGAAGGCCGCCCCCGAGGATCGCGAACCACACCGCGGTGCCGTAGCCACTGATGACGACGGTCTCCTCGCGATGGCCTCCGGCCGCCCGGATGGCGAGGGCCACGGCCACCCCGACGCCGATGAGGCCCTGCGCGGAGGAGATCCACCCGGCCAGGCGCACGGGCGTGGGGATCGCGGTGCGGGGATCGAGGCGATCCGGCGGGGGGCGGTGGTCGTCAGGTCGGCTCACGTTCACCTCCACAGGGTATGTCGCGGTGACGGCCGGGCCCGCACCACCCTTGCGGACTGGACTCCGATTAACCCATTACAGCCTCTGGCGTGCGATTTCGGTTCGATTTGACAACCGGGGTGACCTTTGCCACATCGCGGCGGGAGAGGGTTGACTTGTCATGGAATCGTGGCACGATCATTCGTAACAGCGCAGACGCACATTGTTTGCCTTGCCTTAACCGGGAGCTGCTCCTCACGGAGCGAGCCCTCGGAACGGGTACACCCCCACCACATCACCGGATGTGACACAGCGCGTACGTCCGCGTGCCGATCCTCGCAGATCGGCGCGTCGGCGGCGTCTTCCCGTGTCCGGTTGACCCGATAACGGTCTCGTAACCGTAAGGAGTTCCCATGGACTGGCGCCACAAGGCCATCTGCCGCGACGAGGATCCCGAGCTGTTCTTCCCCGTCGGCAATTCCGGACCCGCCCTCGCGCAGATCGCCGAGGCGAAGATCGTCTGTAACCGTTGCCCCGTCACCTCCGAGTGCCTGGCCTGGGCCCTCGAGTCCGGCCAGGACGCGGGCGTCTGGGGCGGCATGAGCGAGGACGAGCGTCGCGCGCTCAAGCGTCGCCGCGCCCGCACCCGCACCGCGGTCTGATCACCGCCACCTGATCACCGCATTCTGGTGACCGCGATCCCACGGTACGCGGTCCGGTCGGCGACCTGAACGGACGCCCGACCCCACGAGATCGACGAAGGCCGGTTCCCCTCCCGCGTGGGAGGGGAACCGGCCTTCGTCGTGACGGTCGATCGTCAGCCGATGACGGCGATGAGGTCTCCGGCCTGGATGACGTCGCCGGGGGCGACGGCCACCTCGGTGACGGTGCCGGCCGTCTCGCACAACACCGGGATCTCCATCTTCATGGACTCGAGGAGCACGATCGTGTCACCCTCGGCGACCTCGGTGCCGACGGCTGCGACGACCTCCATGACATTCGCGACCATCTCGGCACGGACCTGTTCAGTCATTCGGATGTTCCTCTGCTTTCCTCACGCGGCGGCCCCCGGACTCCTCAATGCAACCACACGGGGGTTCTCATGGGAGACTTGTACACCGACGAAAGGAGGCGACCATGGGCAAGCGTGGCCGCAAGAGGCGGGATCGCCGCAAGAAGAACGCCAACCACGGCAAGCGTCCGAACAGCTGAGTCCGGACCATCAGAACCGAGCGAGGGGCGGACACCGTGTCGGTGTCCGCCCCTCGCCTCGTCTGGCGGTGAGGTCAGTGCGGGTCCCGCCGGTGGACGGTCGTGGTCCGGTGCACCACCGTCGTCCCGTCGGAATCGGTCGTGGTGACCGTGGTGCGTCGGATCTCCACCATGAGTCGTTCCCTCAACCCCGACGGCGCCTTCTCGCAACACGAGCGGGACAACTTGGCCTTGAGCCGCCGCTCCGAGAGGAAGAGCTCACGGCAGGGCGGACACCCGGCGAGGTGATGCTCGAGCCTCGAACGACAGGCGTCGTCGCACTCGAGGTCCACCAGCAGGGACAGGTCGCGCCGTGCGGCCTCACAGTCGATCTGGTCGAGCCGCGGGTCGTGTTCCCTCGTCACTTCGCGCCCTCCGTCCTGTCACGACCGAAGCCACGCTCGGTCGCCACGTCCCGGAGCAGCTCGCGGAGCTGCTTGCGTCCTCGGTGGAGGCGTGACATCACGGTCCCCAACGGGGTGTCCATGATCTCGGCGATCTCCTTGTACGGCAGGTCCTGGACGTCCGCGTAGTACACGGCCATCCGGAACTCCTCGGGGAGCTGGGCGAGCGCGGACCGGATCTCGTCGTCCGGCAGCAGTTCCATCGCCTCGACCTCCGCCGAGCGCAGGCCGGTGGAGGTGTGCTCCGCCGCCGCCGCCAGCTGCCAGTCCGTGATCTCCTCGGTCGGATACTGGGCGGGTTGGCGCTGCCGCTTGCGGTAGTGGTTGATGTACGCGTTGGTGAGGATGCGGTGCATCCAGGCCCGGAAGTTGGTCCCGGGCTTGAAGGAGTGGAAACCCGCGTACGCCTTCGCGTACGCCTCCTGCACCAGGTCCTCCGCATCGGCCGGGTTGCGGGTCATCCGCAGCGCGGCACCGTACAACTGATCGAGGAGCGGCATGGCCAACTCCTCGAACTGTTCGGCGCGTTGGTCGGACTCGTCGGGCTGCAACTCGGTCGGCAACCGGTACTCCTCACCTGTCGATGACCCGGAGTCTATCCGCACGCCGGGGGCGTCGAGGACCGCGGTCCGCATCGCACCCTCCTCTCCCGATCCCGGGGACAGTCCCGGGTACCTGCTCTCCTCAACGCCGTCCACGGTCACGCTATTCCGGCCGGTGCCGTCACTAGGCTGGGCGGGATGAGCCGTAAGCGCACGGGACACGGGAAGTCCGACTCGGCGGCGACCCCCGCCATCGCCGCACTCCGGTCCGCCGGGGTCGACCACGAGGTGCACACCTACGACGCGGGAAGCGGCGCGTTCGGCGACGAGGCCGCCCGCGTCATGGGCGAGCGACTCGGGATCGACGCCGCCAGGGTGTTCAAGACCCTGGTGCTCGCCACCGCCCGCCCCCCGGCGGGCACCCGGATCCCGCTGGCTGTCGCGGTCCTGCCGGTAACTGCGATGCTCGACCTCAAGGCGGCGGCCGCCGCGCTGTCCTCCGGGAAGGCCTCCCTCGCCCCCGTCGACGTCGCGGAGAAGACCACCGGGTACGTGGTCGGCGGAGTGTCCCCCCTCGGGCAGAAGAGGTCGCTGGCGACCGTGGTCGACAGCTCCGCGTGGGATCACCCCACGATCCTGTGCAGCGCCGGCCGGCGGGGGTGGGAGATCGAACTGGCACCCGCGGACCTCGTCGACCTCACGGGAGCCACGGCGGCGTCGATCGCCGCCCGATGACGCCGTGTCAGAAGAGCATCCCGGCCGACGGGTCCACCGGCCGGACCAGTTCCGGGCCCTCGTTCCTCACGTTGGAGACCGCGCGTGAGACCGGCCTGATCTCCACCGAGTCGGCCCACTGCCCCAGATCGCCGCCCGCGCCGTCGACCAGGGCCCTCGGGTCACCGATCACGGAGGGGTCGAGCCAGTCGGAGACCACGGACGGGTGGACCACGAGCGGCATGCGGTCGTGGACGCGGCGCAGCGGTCCGAGCGCCTCGGTGGTGAGGATCGTGCACGACAACTGCGTGACGGTCTGGTCGCCGGGGTCACGCCGGGCCTCCCACAGCCCCGCCATGAGCAGCCCCTCGTCGCCGGGCAGGCTCATGTGGAACGGCTGCTTGGGGCCCGCCCTGCCGCCGGGCGTCGCCGGCTCCCCCGGGACCCACTCGTACCAGCCGTCCATCGGGACCACGCAGTGGCGCCGCGCGACGGCGGTACGGAAGGAGGGCTTCTCGAACGCCGTCTCGACCCGCGCGTTGAACAGGGTGGGCAGCCTGCCCGGGTCCCTGGCCCAGGACGGCACCAGGCCCCAGCGCATGGCACGCAGGATCCGTCGGGGGCCGGCGGGATCGTCGAGGCGTTCGCGCGGGGCGTCCAGGACGAGGGCGGGGACGGTGGTGGTGGGCGCGATGTTGAACCTCGGGGAGACCGGGCCCCGGTCGGGCCACAACCCCGGTGGCGGCGAGGACGCCTCGTCGACGGCATCGAGCTCCACGGCGAGTCGCGCCGGATCCGAGGAGAGGGAGAACCGTCCACACATGCGGTCCATCCTCCCACCCGGACCGGGCGGGATCGGGGTCGATGCGCGACAATGACCAGGTGAGTCATTGGAACGCACCCGTCGCCGGCACTCCCGTGGAGGCCGTCGTCCCCGTACCCGGGTCCAAGTCGCTGACCAACCGCGCCCTGGTCCTGGCCGCGCTGGCCGACGCCCCCGCCCGGCTGAGCGGGACGTTGCGCAGCCGGGACACCGACCTGATGATCGGGGCGCTCACCGCGCTCGGCACCCGGATCGAGGGCCCCACGGGGCCGCCCGCGCCGGGCGACACCGACCTGGTGGTCACGCCGGGGAGCCTGCACGGGGCGGACGTGGAGTGTGGCCTGGCGGGGACGGTCATGCGCTTCGTGCCACCGCTGGCCGCACTCGCCACCGGCACCTCGACGTTCGACGGCGACCCGGCCGCGCGGGTGCGACCCCAGGCCACGGTCCTGGACGCGCTCCGTGCCCTGGGAGCCGACGTCACCGGGGACAGCCTGCCGTTCACCGTCGCCGGGGCGGGCTCCCTGCGGGGTGGCCGGGTCGAGATGGACGCCTCCGCCTCGTCGCAGTTCGTCTCCGGCCTCCTGCTCTCCGCCGCCCGCTTCGACGAGGGGGTGGAGCTGATCCACGTGGGCGGTTCCGCCGTCCCGTCCGGCCCGCACATCGAGATGACACTGGCGATGCTGCGGGAATCCGGGGTGGCCGTCGAGCACCCCACCGCGTCGTCCTGGCACGTGGCACCGGGGCCGATCTCGGCCGTCGACCGCGTGGTGGAACCCGATCTGTCCAATGCGACCCCGTTCCTGGCCGCGGCCGCCGTCACCGGCGGGTCCGTCCGCGTCCCCCGCTGGCCGGTCTCCACCACGCAACCCGGGGACGCCATCCGCGGGATCCTCCGGGACATGGGCGCGTCCGTCACCCTGGAGACCGCCGACGGGGCCGAGCACGGAACCCTCGTCGTCGTCGGGCCCGACCGCCTCTCCCCCGTCGAGGCGGACCTGTCCGCCATCGGTGAACTCACCCCCACGATCGCCGCGCTGTGCGCGCTCGCCGACGGCCCGTCACGGTTGACCGGGATCGCGCACCTGCGCGGGCACGAGACCGATCGCCTCGCCGCCCTCGCCGCCGAACTCGGTGCGGTGGGGTGCGGTGTCACGGAGCTCGACGACGGCCTCGAGATCGTCCCGGGCCCCCTGCGCGGTGCCCCGTGGCGCGCCTACGCCGATCACCGCATGGCGACCGCCGGCGCGATCATCGGTCTCGTGGTGCCGGGGGTCGAGGTGGACGACATCGACTCCACCGCCAAGACCATGCCGGGCTTCACCTCGATGTGGACCGCCATGCTCGCCGGGCGGGCGATGTAGGGCCATGGCCACCAGGCGGGGCGGGAGCGGGGCGCGCGGCTGGGACGAGTCCGACATCCGGATCCGGCCGGGCAAGGGGTCCAGACCCCGCACCAAGCGCAGGCCCAGCCACTCCGACGCCGCGTCCGCGATGGTCGTGAGCGTCGACCGCGGACGCTGGGGATGTGTGCTGCTGGACGACGGCCCGGACCACGTGGCCGGGACCCGGATCGTCACCATGCGGGCCCGGGAGCTGGGCCGCACGCCGATCGTCGTGGGCGACCACGTCGGCGTGGTGGGAGACCTCACCGGCACCCGGGACACCCTGTCGAGGATCGTCCGGGTCGAGGAGCGGAGCACGGTCCTGCGCCGGACCGCCGACGACTCCGACCCCTACGAGCGGGTGGTGGTGGCGAACGCCGAACTGCTGCTGATCGTGGTCGCGGTCGCGGACCCCCCGCCACGCGCCGGCTTCGTCGCCCGCGCGCTCGTGGCGGCCTATACCGGCGGTCTCGATCCGGTCCTCTGCCTGACCAAGGGGGATCTCGACGACCCGTCGGTCTTCGCCGCCGAGTTCGAGGCACTCGACGTCCCCGTGCTCCGGACGGGGATCGACGACGACCTCACCGCACTGCACGAACGGATCGACGGTCGGATCTCCGCCATGATCGGCCACTCGGGCGTCGGCAAGTCCACGCTCGTCAACCGCTTGATCCCCGACGCCCACCGGGCGACCGGCGTGGTCTCCGGAGTCGGCAAGGGCCGACACACCTCGACCCAGTCGGTCGCCCTCGAACTGGGTACCGGGGGCTGGGTGGTGGACACCCCGGGGATCCGCAGTTTCGGCCTCGCGCACGTCTCGCCCGACGACGTGGTGGCGTCGTTCTCCGACCTGGACGCGATCGTGCAGGACTGCCCCCGGGGCTGTACCCACCAGGGCCCGCCCGCGGACCCGGAGTGCAGGTTCGACGCCATAGCCGACCCCGCCGTGCACCGGCGCGCCCTGGCCGTCCGCGAGCTCCTCGGCGTCCTGCAGTCCAACGACGCGTGGGCGCTGGGGACCGATCAGGACTGACGCCCCGCCGCGGTCAGAGCTTGAGCTCGACGTCCCCCAACGCCACCGAGATGCACGTCTGGATCCGCTCGCCGGGGCCGTGGTCGGTGCCGTTGCGCAGGTCGCGGACATGCCCCTCGTCGAGTCCCACGACGCAGGTCTGGCAGATGCCCATCCGGCAGCCGAACGGCATCTGCACGCCCACCTGCTCGCCGCCCTCGAGGATGGTGGTGGCACCGTCGAGCTCCACCGTCTTGCCGGTCGAACCGAACGTGACGGTCCCGCCCGAGGCCCCGGCGTCCCGGTTGACAGTGAAGCGCTCCACGTGGAGATCGTCGCGGCCGGTGGCGTCGAAGTGCTCGTCGAGCTCGTCGAGCATCGCGTTGGGGCCGCACGCCCAGGTCGGCCGCTCCGACCAGTCGGGGACGAGGGCGGACATCTGGCGGGAGTCGATGCGGCCCTCCTCGCTGGTGACCCGCAGGTGCAGGACGTACCCGGGCTGGGTCTTCTCGAGGGCGCGCAACTCCTCCAGGAACAGGGCGTCCTCCCTCTCGCGCACCGAGTGCACGTGGACGACGTCGGGGAACGGCTCGGTGACCGAGCGGCGGTCCAACGAGCGGAGCATGCCCATGACCGGCGTGATGCCGGATCCGGCCGTGACGAACATCAGCTTGGGCGGCGTCGGCGTGGGCAGGTGGAAGTCCCCCGCCGGAGCGGCGAGGCGGACGATGGTGCCGGGCTCGACGGTGCCGACGATGTGGTTGCTGAGCAACCCCTCGGGCAGGGCCTTGACGGTGACCGAGTACTCGCCACGACCCGTGGTGGGCGCCGAGGTCAGGGAGTAGGAGCGCCAGGTCCAGCGGCCGTCGAGGAGGACGCCGATTCCCAGGTACTGTCCCGGCTGGTAGTGCGGGGTCGCGCCCCACCCGGGCTTGATGACGAGGGTGACGGTGTCCTCCGCCTCGCGGCGCACCGTGACCACCTCTCCACGCAGCTCCCGGGAGGACCACAACGGGTAGATGAGCGAGGAGTAGTCGTCCATCCGCAGCGGGTGGGTGAGGCGGTTGAGGAAGCGATGCGCGGCCCGCGGTTCGGGAACCCTCGCGGCCGCTGCCCGCAGTACACGGTTGAGTCCACTGGTCGACTCGGTCACTGGTGCCTCCTTGGGGCCGGGAACCGCGCGGCCCGAGGACCGGGCCGACGGTGCCGGAGATGAGAACCTACGGTAGCGAAGGTTAGCGCCTGGCGGACACCGCACGGGCGTGATCCCGGTAACCGGGACGGCCCTCCGGGGTTCTCAGAGCAGATTGAGCAGGAACGGCAGCTCCGCCGCGTCGTACCAGGCGAGATCGAGGTCGAGAGCGTCCCCCACGGTGAGTTCGGCGTCCTCGTCCCCCAGGTCGGCGCGATCCACGGCCGCGACCGCGGCCTCGACGGGGCCGGCCGCGCCCGCGAGGTCCACGTGGACGGCCGCGACCTCGTCCATCGCCACGGTCCCCCTCGTCAGGCGGACGACCGCGGTGTCCAGATCGGGCCGGGGCCGGGCGTCGGCGTCGGGGACGTCCACACTCACCACCACGCGGCGGTACGGGTGCGCCTCGTGCACCGCGCCGGAGTCGATCTCACCGCCGAGCAACCGGAGCGAGGCGCGGGCGGCCTCGAGGAACGCGACGTGCTCGATCTCCTCGGTGTCCCCCTGAGCGTACGACTCGACGAGCGCGGGGGTCGCGGCGAACGCGGTCGCGCTGCGTACGGGCATCTCCCCGCCGTCGAGCAGGGTCTCCAGCATCGCGAGCGTGGCAGGGATGAACAGGCGCATGGTGGTGCCTTCCTCGGGTGGGCGGGGCCGGTCGGCGGGCGGTACCGGTCGGCGGGTACCGGTCAGCGGGCGGTCCCGGTGAGCTCGTCGAGTGCCGACGAGATGAGCTCGCCGATCTCCTCCACGTCCGGAACCGCCTGGCGATCCGCCGTGAATCCGCAGTAGACGATCCCCGAGTAGCTGCTCATCGACACGGCCAACGCCTGACCGTCGAGCAGCGCGGGGACGGGGTAGACCTCGGCGAGCTCGCCGTCGCCCCAGAACATCTTGTGCTGCGGTCCCGGTGCGTTGGTGACGACCAGGTCGTAACTGTCCGACGGCAACATGATCGCCGCCCGGGAGCCCAGCGCGTGCAGGGTGGGCGGGGCGAATCCGGAGAGGCGGGCCAGCGACTTGGCGCCGACGGCCTGCCTCGGGTGGCGCTGTGTGGCCGTCTCCCTCGAGATCTGCGCGAGCCGCATCCGGGGATTGGGCTCCCCCACCGGCATGCCGATGAGGGCCGAGGCGATCTCGGCGGAGGTCGCCTCGGCCGAGACCTCCGACCCCTCGACCGGTCCGGTCTCCGAGGAGACCGCCATCGGCACGATCGCCCGGAGCGTGTCGGCCGTCGAGAGCGGGTGGCCGCAGGACAGGATCCACGAGCGCAGCGCCCCGCACAGGACGGCCAGGACCACGTCGTTGACCTTGCACCCGTGCTCCCTGGCGATCGTCCGCGCCTGGTCCAGCGGGAACGAGGCCAGCCCCACGCGGCTGCCGCGCGGGCGGGAGGTCCGGAACATCTCCGCCAGCCCCCCGGGCGGTCGCAGGACCGTCAGACTCGCGGCCCCGACCAGACCACGGCTCGCCCTCTCCACCGCGTTGACCAGTCGTGCCGAGCGCCGGACCAACTCCAACGGGTCCGTGGCGATGGTGATGAGCGCGTCCAGGACGAGCACGCCGTCGCCCGGCGAGGGCACGGGGGTCCAGGTGGCCACCTCGTCCACGTCCGCGGACGCCCTCTCGTCGGTCATGAGCACCTGAGCGAGGTCCACGGCGTTGGGGCCGCCCAGGAGGACGTGATGGGTCTTGGTGAGAACAGCCAGCCGCCCGTCGGCGAGTCCCTCGATGAGGTAGAGCTCCCACAGCGGTCGGCCGGGCTCGAGCGGGCGGTCGACCAGCCTGGCCACCAGATCGGCGAGCTGGCGCACGCCCCCGGGAGCCGGCAGTGCGGACCTGCGGACGTGGAAGCTCAGGTCGAAGTCCGGATCGTCGACCCAGACCGCCCGCGCGAGCCCGAACGGGACGTACCGGATGCGCTGGCGGAACCTGGGGGCGTCGGCGAGTCTGGCGTCGACGAACTCCATGACGCGGTCGATGTCCCACGGATCGTCCCGGGAGACGAGCGCGAGGGAACACGAGTGCCGACTCCGCGATCGGGTGGCGTCCCCGAGGAGCAGATCCGCGTCCGCCGTCGCCAGCCTGGTCGCCACGGGTCAGACCGCCTCGTCCAGCCCGAGCAGTCCCCGGATCTCCACGGCCGCACGGTCGAACACCTGGTAGAACACGCCGATCATGCCGGTCTGGACGGCGCCCAGGACGTTCTCGATGGCGTCGTCGACCATGACGCACTCGCGGGGCTCCAGCTCGAGCCGTCGCGCCGCCTCGAGGAACGCCTCGGGATCGGGCTTCTCGACGCCGGTCCGGCCGCTGAGCACCACGTGATCGATGCCGTAGGCGCGGGCGTCCTCACGCACCCGATCGGCCCCCGGCCCCTCGGGCTCGTTGCTGAGGACCGCCAGGCGCACGTCGTTGGCACGCGCACCGAGAAGGATCTCCCGCCAGCTCTCGCGGTCCTCATCCGTGCCGTCCAGCACCCCGAAGTAGTCGACAATCAGTCCTCGCATGGGGACAGCCTAGGCAACGCCCGTCGACGGTGCAGGAGCGGAGCCGGAACCGACCGCCCGTCCCCGTGCGTCAAACGACATAGAAGAACGCGAGACCGGCCCGGTCCTCGCCGGAGGGAGCAGGAGAACACATGGCCCCGACACCCGTGTCACCGCCGTCGACGGGACGATCCACGCCCTGTCGGGACGCCTCGTTCGACGAGTGCAGGGTCAGACCGCTCCCCTCGACGGAACCCGTCTCCGCTGCCCGACGGCACGACCGGATGAGCCCACCGGTCGCGGATCCGGTGGCGGTCCCGGTGCCCGTGCCGGACCCCGAGCACGCGGTACCGGTCCCGGCGAGGCGGGCGGCCCACGCCCTGGTGATCATGGCCCTCGAGGTCGTCGACCGGAAGCGGGCCCCACACCACACCCGGGGCGCGTTCCCACCCCACCTCGTCGAGATGCTCAGGACCCTGGCCCGCGGAGGGGTCCCGGGCCGGCACCTCGGTCCCGCTCGGGTCCACCGCCTCCACATCCACGCCGCCGATCCCGGGGCCCCCGGCGGCGGGGACTCCCGCGGATCCGGGGACGGTGGCAGCGCCGACTACGAGGCGTGCGCCACGTACGCCCGCGGGCCGCGACTGTTCGCCGTCGCGGCCCGCATCAGGGTCACCGATACCGGGGCGACCTGCACGGCCCTCCGGTTGGTCTAGCCTCGTTCAGCTCTTGCGCCCCCGGGACGCGGCCTTGGCGGCCCGCTCGCGACGTTCGAGCCGGTCCTGACGTTCCTGGGAGCGGCGCTCGGCGCGGTTCGCCGGGACGCCCTCGTCGACGAGCTGGGCCTCCCCCGTCTCCGAGGGGCCCGAGAACTGCATCTGGTCATCGGTGACGTCGCGACCGGTGCCCGCGGCCTGCAGGATCGGGTTGGCGCCCGCGAGTGACGCCGCCTGCGCCGCGGAGGGGGCGGCCAGCGTCTTCTGCTGGGGGCTGGCCTCGACCTTGACGTTGAACAGGAACGCGACGGTCTCCTCGCGCACCCCGTCCATCATGGCCGCGAACATGTCGTAGCCCTCACGCTGGTACTCGACCAGGGGGTCGCGCTGGGCCATGGCCCGCAGCCCGATGCCCTCCTTGAGGTAGTCCATCTCGTAGAGGTGCTCGCGCCACTTGCGGTCCAGGACCTGGAGCATGATCGAGCGCTCCAGCTGGCGCATGGCACCCTCGCCGCCGATGCCCTCGATCTCGGACTCACGCTCGTCGTACCGGGCGAAGACGTCGTCGAGGATCGCGTCCTTGAGGTTCTTGGCCGACAGGTCACCCGCCGCCCCGTACTCGTCGCCGTCGATGATCGACTGCGCGGTGATCGAGACCGGGTACAGCTGCCCCAGGGCGTCCCACAGCTTGTCGAGGTCCCAGTCCTCGACATAGCCCTCGGCGGCGGCACCGTCGACGTAGGCGCTGACCACCTGATAGATCATCGACTCGACCTGGTCGGTGATGTCCTCGCCCTCGAGGATCCGCTTGCGCTCGCCGTAGATCACGGTGCGCTGCTGGTTCATCACCTCGTCGTACTTGAGGACGTCCTTGCGGATCTCGAAGTTCTGCGACTCGACCTGGGTCTGGGCGTTCTTCACGGCTCGCGAGACCATCCCGGCCTCGATCGGCACGTCGTCGGGCAGGCTCAACCGGTTCATGATCGCCTCGACGGCCGCACCGTTGAAACGGCGCATGAGCTCGTCACCCAGGGAGAGGTAGAACCGGGACTCGCCCGGGTCGCCCTGGCGTCCCGAACGCCCACGCAGCTGGTTGTCGATGCGCCGCGAGTCGTGGCGCTCGGTCCCCAGCACGTAGAGACCGCCGGCGTCGCGAACGCGCTCGGCCTCCTGCTTGCTGAGCTTGCGCATGCGCTCGATCTCGGCGTCCCACGCCTCCTCGTACTCCTCCGGGGTGTCCACGGGATTGAGCCCGCGCTCGCGGAGGTTGAGGTCGGCGATGATGTCCGGGTTGCCGCCGAGCACGATGTCGGTGCCACGGCCGGCCATGTTGGTCGCCACCGTGACCGCGCCCGGTCGACCGGCCTGCGCGATGATCTGGGCTTCCGAAGCGTGGAACTTGGCGTTGAGCACGTGGTGCTTGATGCCCTTGCGGGTGAGCAGCTTGGACAGGTGCTCACTGCGCTCGACGGACGCGGTGCCCACGAGGACCGGCTGCTTCTTCTCCACGCGCTCGGCGATGTCCTCCACGACCGCGGTGAACTTCGACTCCTCGGTCTTGTAGATCAGGTCGGCCTGGTCCTCGCGCGCCATCGGCCGGTTGGTCGGGATCGGCATGACCTCGAGCTTGTAGATCGAGTAGAGCTCGGCGGCCTCGGTCTCGGCCGTACCGGTCATCCCGGCCAGCTTCTCGTAGAGACGGAAGTAGTTCTGCAGCGTGATGGTGGCCAGGGTCTGGTTCTCGGCCTTGATCTCCACCCGCTCCTTGGCCTCGATGGCCTGGTGCATGCCCTCGTTGTAGCGGCGTCCGTCGAGCACGCGCCCCGTGAACTCGTCGACGATGATCACGTCGCCGTCGCGGACGATGTAGTCCTTGTCCTTGGTGAACAGCTCCTTGGCCTTGATGGAGTTGTTCAGGTAGCTCACCAGCGGTGAGTTGGCCGCCTCGTAGAGGTTGTCGATCCCGAGCTGGTCCTCCACGTACTCGACGCCCTGCTCGGTCACGCCGATCGTCCGCTTCTTGCGGTCGACCTCGTAGTGCGTGCCCTCCTCGAGCAGCGGGGCGATGCGGGCGAACTCCGCGTACCACTTGCTCGATCCGTCGGCCGGGCCCGAGATGATGAGCGGGGTCCGCGCCTCGTCGATCAGGATCGAGTCGACCTCGTCGACGATCGCGTAGTGGTGGCCCCGCTGGACCAGTTCCGCGGTGTCGTGCGCCATGTTGTCGCGCAGGTAGTCGAAGCCGAACTCGTTGTTGGTGCCGTAGGTGATGTCGGCGGAGTAGGACTCCCGGCGCTGCGCCGGGGTCATGCCGCCGAGGATCGCGCCCACGGACAGTCCGAGGAACCGGTGGACGCGGCCCATCCACTCCGCGTCGCGCTTGGCCAGGTAGTCGTTGACCGTGACCACGTGGACGCCCTGACCCGACAGGGCGTTGAGGTAGGCGGGCAGGACACAGGTCAGGGTCTTGCCCTCACCGGTCTTCATCTCCGCCACGGCCCCGGTGTGCAGGACGATGGCGCCGACGATCTGCACCTTGTACGGCCGCTGCCCGAGGACCCGGTAGGCGGCCTCGCGGGCCACCGCGAACGCCTCCGGGAGCAGGTCGTCCAGCGTCTCACCCTCAGCCAACCGGGCCTTGAACTCGTCGGTCTTGGCGCGGAGCTCGTCGTCGCTCAGCTTCTCCGTCTGGTCGGACAGAGTATCCACGTACTCGGCGAGAGCGCTGTACCGCTTGAGCTTTCGACCTTCGCCGGCTCGGAGCAGCTTGGAAAGGATGGACACAGTCTCGAACGTCCTCGTGGTCGGGTTGATCGGGAAATCTGGCTACCTGCGCGGGGGCCACGCGGGCCCTCGGTTCATCCTAGGTGCTGTCGGCCGCGGATACACGCCGAGGGCGGCCCGGTCCATGCGGACCGGACCGCCCCCGGGGCGTGTGGGCTGCGACCGTCAGGCCTCGTCACTCAGCGTGATGAGTCCGTAGTCGAACGCGTGCCGCCGGTAGACGACGGTGGCGTTGCCGGACTCGGCGTCCCGGAAGAGGTAGAAGTCGTGTCCCACGAGTTCCATCTTCTCCAGGGCCTCGTCGACCGACATCGGGGTCCCGTCGTGCTCCTTGCGTCGCACGATCTGGCCGGGGAGCTGGTCGTCGACCCCGTCCGCGTACTCGTCCATGACATCCGCCGGTGCCGCCTCGGGCGCGAGCTCCGCGGTGGCCTCGGCGACGGACTGCGGTCGACGGTGCCCGGAGTGGCTGATCTTCCGGCGGGTGCGTGCCTTGCGCATCTGCCGCTCGAGCTTGGCGACCGCCGACTCCAGGGCGGCGTAGAAGGTGTCCTCCGCCGCCTCGGCGCGGGCGACACCCGGCTTGCCCTTGAGGGTGATCTCGATCCGCTGGCTGGCCTTGGCCAGGCGTGGGTTCTTCTCGTGCAGAAGGACCACGTCGAACCGGGTGATCGCGGGCGAGATCTTCTCGATCTTCGCGAGCTTGGTGTGGATCCGGGTCGCGAAGTGGTCGGGGACCTCGACGTTCCGGCCCTTGATGGTCACCTGCGCATCAGGGGCACCGGGGTCGTCGGTCGACGGACCGTCGAAGGTGGCGGGGTCGAGCAGGACTGCGGGGGTCTTCGCCATCGAAGCTCCTCCTCATCGGGCCTGCGGCGGGCCTCTGCGACCGACCCGGTTACCGCCCGGGACCCCGGTCGAGGGGCACACCCACATGGCTGAGTGGACACTCTCCGGACGGGGCGACCACCGGACAAATTCAGTGAAAGTGCTGGTGAACCCCGTCCGAACCCAACGATACCCGGTCGTCTGGGCAGTGGACCGTAGTCGCGGCAAGTCGTCCGGAACTCACCCACGGGCAGCCCCGGACCTCACGCGGCGGTGACCCCGAGCACCCCGTCGACCCGCAGCCCGCCCTCGCCCAGCACCCCCACACACGCGGCGGCGGTGGCCCCCGTGGTGACCACGTCGTCCACCAGCAGGACCGTCGCCGGGGTCCCGATCAACTCCTCGACCGTCGACGGGGCCCCGGGCGTGGCCAGGATCAGGGTGCCCCGCGGCCGCCGGCGGATCCGGCCCGACAGATTGTCCGCCCTCGCCCGCGCGCCCAGTCCGGCGGCGTCGC
>NZ_JAALDZ010000420.1:0-1089 GCF_014145125.1 Dietzia sp. CQ4
TCCTTGGCGGCCTGGTTGAGGGCGTTGTCCACCTCCTGGCGGTCGAACTCCGAGACGATGTCGAACGAGGACTCCGAGGCCATGGACGCGCTCCTTCTCCTGGGTTGGGGGACGATCCCGGCCAGGCTACCCGGCCGTGACATCCGCCCGGGCCACCCCGCCGGCCCCCGATTTGGCACCGGGGGTCACACGCGTTGTATCGTGTCCTAGCGCCTTCAAGGATGCACGCCAGATTGCCCGAGCGGCCAAAGGGAGCGGATTGTAAATCCGTCGGCTTATGCCTACGTTGGTTCGAATCCATCATCTGGCACGCGAGACCCCCGCCACAAGCGGGGGTCTTCGTGCATTTCCTGGCCGCGATAGTGTGGCCGTGTGACACCGTGGACATCAGCGGCGCCGGGTGCGGGACGCCGGTGTGCCGCATCTCATCGAAAAGATTCGAGGTGAGGGGTATCCACGACAGGGTCGGCTCCGAACAACAGGACATGACACTGGATTCGGTAAGCGCCGCCCAGCGGATGACCTCTCGCGACCTGCCCGACGGCCTGGGTCCCGCCGTCGACGACTGGGCGGCCGATCTCGACCGCACCACCCGATCCGGCAAGGGCATGCGCTCGGCACTGTTCGACGCGGTCTACACGCACGCCGGCGGTCGCGACGAGGCGGTTCGCGCCGCCGCCTGTCAGGCGCTCGAACTCCTCCACGAGGCCTTCCTGGTCCATGACGACGTGGCCGACGGCGACGACCACCGCCGGGGCCGGCCCAACCTGCAGGGTCGGACCACGACGCGGGGTGCCGAGCAGGGGTTGTCCCGGGAGACCGCCGCGCACGTCGGCATGGTGGGGGGACTGCTCGGCGGGGATCTCCTCCTGGTGGCCGCGATGGGCGAGTTCGCCCGGTTGCCCGTGCCGGCGCCCGTGCTGCACCGCGCCATGGCGGAGGTCGAAGGCGCGGTGGTGGCCTCCATCGCCGGGGAGTACGCCGACGTGCACGGTGCGGCCCACGGTGAGCCGACCACGCAGGAACACGCGCTGGCGATCGGTGCCGCCAAGACCGCGGCCTATTCCGTGACCCTGCCCATGGTGCTGG
>NZ_JAALDZ010000421.1:0-12835 GCF_014145125.1 Dietzia sp. CQ4
GGTATCGGCCTGACCATCACTCGCGCACTCGTCGAAGCCCACGGAGGGCACATTCGAGCGCACAGCGACGGGCCCGGCCAAGGTGCGAGCTTTACTGTCGAAATTCCAAAGCCGGACTAAAGACGACTCAGGTGGCCGCCGGGCCGAGGGGGTCAGGGGCGGTCATGCCAGTACGCCTGAGAATCCGTCGGTGGCGTCGAGGTAGCCGACATCGCGCAAGGCCGCCTCGAGAACCCGGACATACGGAAGATGCAGTTCGGTAGCCATGCCATCGAGAGTCGCTCGGGCCGGCAGGCCGCGCAGACCGCGGGTGCGCCACAAGTACAGATTCTGGCGGGTGATCCCGATTCGGCGGGCCAGCTCGGCCTCACTGACGCCGTAGGTGTGCTTGTGAGCATCAATGAGCTCGACCAGGCGAGAGGTCTCCATAGTCCCGAGTATTCGCCTGCGCTGAGTATGTCGTCAAGTACTAGTGGACGCTCTCGACAAGTATTACTTTACATAACGTCTGGTTACCGGTGTCGTCCCGCCGCCAGTCGGAGAGGGCGCCCGCTGGCTCGACCTCGTCAATGTGTCAGCGCGATTCTGTGGCTGGGACGAGCTGGACTGGAGCCTGCGAGTGGAAACAAAGGGTCCTGCCTCGACTTGAGGCAGGGCCCTTCCTTTTTCTTCGGCTAGTTCAGTGAGCGGCGTCGTACGCCTCGACGATGTCGGCGGGGATACGTCCACGGTCAGAGACCGTGTGCCCATTGGCGTTCGCCCACTCGCGGATCGCTTTGGTGTCGGTGCGCCCGCCCGAGGTGCGGGCGATCTGCTTCTTCTTGTCGCCCTTCACTCTGGTCGCCGCTGACCGGAACGGTTCGATCGCATCATCGAACAGAGCGGCGTTTTCGGCGCTCAGATCGATGCTGTAGTCCTTGCCGCGGTAGCTGAACTTAATCGACACGGCCTCGTCTCGGTCTAGTTCCTTACCGTCGAAGTCGTCGATGAAGACTGCGGAATATACGACTGCCATTGTTCTCCCAAAGATTGTCAAGGTGCGGGACTAAGTATCCACACTTGACGATCTTGGTCAATTTTTCAGCAAGCTAGGAGTGGCAATAAAAACAGCTTCCCCAGTATGGCCAGTGGGCTATCTCACAGCTTGGCGATATCTGGGGTTGTTCCGCACGTCCTCGGTCGGCTTAGTGCTGCTGAACGGTTTTTTGCGGACGGTCGGCAGCAGCGTTGTCATCAGACCACTTAGAGCGTGCCGGCAACCGGAAACTCACCACATGCCGGTTATGGTTCCCAGCATCTCTTCCCAATGCCGCAGCGGCAGCAAGTGGCCCTCGTCCCGGTAGAGTTATTTCGACAAGCGGGGTTCCGGCGTGTGTTTGTCGCTGGGTCATGATTCCTGCCGGGCTCGGTGCAGTGTCGCGTACATAGCCAGCACGTTATTGACGCGAGGCATCGTAGTCGAGATCCGACCACGCATACGGCAGGGGTGGAGGTCGTTTAGAGGGGATTGCAACCTCAGACACTGAGATGAGGTTCGGCGCCGCACCAGACGGCGTTCGTATCGTGTGGTGGCCGACTCCGATCAGTTCGGTGCGCCGTTGTGCGACTGCATGTCCCACCAAGGTGAGGCGATCTCCGAATGATGAGACCTCAGCGCGGACCACTGCCCCATGTCTGACGGTGGCCGGCGAGCAGTTTGTGCTCGCAACATCAATTAAGTCCGCCCGTTCAGCCCAGATATTTAGCACGCGGCTATTAGGGGACTTGCCCCCGGTCGTGATAAAAGCCAGTCCCACTCTCAGCTCATTTGTCACGGCAGAGCGGTGAATTGGGCCGAACACACTGTAAACACCAAATATCGGGCTACGGAATTGAACTGTCCATTGCTCGCCCTTCGAGTGCGCCTCGATCAAGCTCAACATCTGGTGGACCGGGCGCCGCTTCGGCGGCCGGAGCGCGGGTAGCGGGAGTGGCGAGTGCACCAAGGACCTCGAGACGATCGTAGCGAAACCGGACACTAGTGTCCTATAGTATCGCTGAGGGGCCCTCGGGTGCCAGAAAGGGTCGTGCCGGTCGCTCGACACGGTCGATCGACGGCGATAATGGGCCTGTGCCTATCTCGGATCACAAGTTTTCGCCCATGGAGCTGCGGGAGAGGGAAGTCGTGCGCCGAGCCATCGGAACGGTCGTAGCCCGGTTGCGGAAGGCGGCCGCGCTCTCTCAGGTCGAAGTTGCCGAACAGGCGAACATGAGCGAGAGAGAGCTTCGACGGATTGAAAAGGGAGTCGGCGGAACCCCGCTGGATCGTCTATGGCCTCTAGCCCGTGCGATAAATTCAACGCCAGAAGAAATCGTGCTTGAAGCGCAGAAGCTCATAAGCGCCGACCCAGAACTCGGCTGAGAAGACTAATGGGCCAGCCGCGACTCGTTTGATAGGCCGACCCAGTGGCGAGATTTGGCATGGCTGTAGAGATTGACGATCGTGGTCTGCACCCACCAACAACTTTCAGCTAGAACAGTCAGTACCACTGACGGCTAGGCTGTTCACTCCGTCGCGGCCTCCGGCAGGTTGCAGGGCGAAATCCTTGGGCTGATTGTTCGACACGCGCTGGTAAATAATTGGTTGACCAGCCTGCGTGGTGCTCAGGGCGGCGGCACCGATGTGAGACTTGGCGAGGAACGGTAGGTGAGGGCCGCGAGCGTCACTTGCGCGGCCAGCACCTCGTTGAGGGCTTTGAGTTCTTGCACTTCGGCCGTGAGAGACTCCACCTTTTCCGTATTGTCATTTCGGGTTCGGTCTCTATTTGCAGATTGATAAATTTCGATGAGTTCTTTTAGGTCGAGGTGTTTGTGGGTAAGCGCCGTTCGTGCGAGACCGGCTTCCTGGGCTATCGCTTTGACTGATAGTCGTCCCGAACTATTTTCGGATTCACCTTTCAGGGTCCGAATGAGCGCGGCAATGAGTTTGTCGCGTTCTTCTGCATCATCACCGCGTCGGGTCATGAATTGTTCTCTCCTTGTTTGTGTCGGGTGATTTCCTTGGTAAGTTCGTCCGCGATTTGCTGGTTGCGCGCTGCCAGCGGGGCGGGTAAGTAGTCGATTTCAGCGAGTAGTTGGTCGCGTTGCCGCGTCTTCTCTTGGAAGTGGCGGTCGAGCAGGGCGATGTTGGGGCAGCCGCGTTGGCAGTTGGCGAGGTCTGGTGTCCCCGAGTCGTGGTTGGTAGTTCGGGTGGGGTGGCAGAGGGCGGTGGCGGCAACGTACGAGCAGACGTTGTGGGCGCGCCCGTTGTCGTGAATGAGAGTGAGTCCGGATCGTTTGAAACGCTCGAGTGCTGCTTCGGTTTTGACCTCGCCGGCGAACTCGGCAGCAAAGGCGGTGACGCCGTCACGGACGCGATTCGCGGCCGGGCCGCTAATGGCAGATCCGCCTTCGAGTTCTTCGGCGAGCAGCGTGAGGTCGTCCCAGGAGCCGAGGAGGGCGTCTAACTCCACTACATCGGGGAAGCCGGACTCCCCGCGCCCCGCGTAGCCGAGGGAGACGACGCTTTTGACGTGCCCGTACTGGATGCCGAGCGCAATCTCACCGCCGGGCTGGTTGGCGATGTGGTAGGCGAGCGTGCGTCGGAAGCGGGTGGTTCCGATACGCAGGCGAGCGGCGTCACCGGATTGGTTCTCGGAGAGGATGCTGGTCGGCCCGGAGATTGGAACGACCGGGTCTCCGTTCTGGGTAGCGTGGGCGTTCCAGAGCGTGATGAAGCTGCCGAGACTAACACCTATGGAGGACGTGGTGGCTACTTCGCCTTGCCGCTGTTGGCCTTCTCGTGGGCGGCGGTTCCAGGCGAACAAATATGGGGTGTCTGGTCTCGCGAGCTGTTCGAGCGCCTCAATCGCGCGGGCGGCGGGCTCGATGGTCACCCACGGCTGGTCGCGTTGAGCACCTTGACTGAGTTGATCACCGTACTCGTCGCGGAGGCCCTTGAACTCGCGGCCGACGATTGTGTACTCAGCTGCGGCGCTGGCATTGCTGGTGACTGGGTTGTAGCGGAGGCAGCCGCGTTGAAGGTGCAGGACCTCTTGGGGGCGCATGCCGGTGAAGTAGGAGATGAGCACGAACGCTGCCGACCGCACGCTGCCTGCGTCGTAGGACTGGAGCCAGTTGGTGGCGTCCTTCCATTGTCGGGCGTTCTCGGCGGAGAGACGGCCCGGTGGGAGCGTGATCCCTTGCGCCGTGAACCATGTTTCAGCGGTCTTCTTAATGCCGCGACGCCCGACGGTGAGTGTGCCGTCGAGATAGCCGCTGATGACGGTGTGGGCGGCAACGATGAGCGCACTGATCGCCTCAGGGTGGAACGGTTCGGTTTTGTTCTCGTACTCGACTGGGGCAGGACCGAGCCACCGG
Source organism: Dietzia sp. CQ4 (assembly GCF_014145125.1). Classification (NCBI taxonomy): domain Bacteria; kingdom Bacillati; phylum Actinomycetota; class Actinomycetes; order Mycobacteriales; family Dietziaceae; genus Dietzia; species Dietzia sp. CQ4. Next base: position 4,399 of record NZ_JAALDZ010000421.1, read on the forward strand.
CTATATTTCGCCGAGAACCATGAGGGTGCGGTGAACGCGTAAGGCGAGGGCAGGTCGACATTGTGGGCCCACAGTCGCCCTAGGTGGACTAGTTGCGAAACCCTGTATGAATAGGTGCAATCCTCGCGTGCACCCACGTGCTCGCCGTACTGGGTCCAGTCGTCGGTGGTGAGGTCTGCGATGCTACTGAGTCCGTGTGCGTCGATCCAGTCCAGCAAAAACTTCATGGCGTGGAACATATGGAGGGCGGTCTGGGCGGATGGGAACCGAGTCTTCATAGACGTGGTTCGACGCTGAGTTTCCGTATTGAGGACGTTATAGAGGTAAACCTTCGCCGCTTCGCGATGACGGGGCCGAATGGCAGCGAAGTTGATGTTCAATGTGATCCGGTTCTCGGAAAACGAGAGGTAGTGGAGCGGCCACACGTCGTCGCCGAAGACTGGCTCCGGTGCTGCTTCGGGAGTCCGGTGGTGACGGTTGGCGAAGAGTGGACTGGTCAGCAGCGGGACGACCGGCGTGAGCCCGACCGTCCGAGTCGCAGCAGTGTTGACGGCGGGGTTGGTCATGTGTCCCAAGTCCTATTCATCAGTCGATTGACCTGGTCCCGGTCAGTATCGGTGACATCAGCGCGGGCAGCGAGGAGGTCGCTGTTCGAGAAGTGTCGATTGGGGACTAGCAGCGAGGCGATGCGGGCATGGTGAGCCGCGAATCGCGAGTCCCAGAGGTGTGCTGGCGTGACAGCGCGCAATCCCTCCAGGTGGTCGTGGAGGGCGACGACTCGAGGGAGGTGTCGCTTAAGGACCACCGCGTTCGTACACGAGAAACAAGTCAGGAAGGACGCGCGGCACGGCTCATGAGTGTCGGGAGCATGCTCGTGGTCAACGCAGGCCGAGGCCACTGTGTCGCGCGCACCTGAGTTCACGTCCTCAAGCACGCCGCGGAAATCCGTAGGGAGGTCGTCGATCGTCGCCGCACCGTTCACGACTCGCGCCTGCACGGCGTGGAAATGGTCTTGAAGAACAGTGGCGATGACTGGCTGCACGGCCTTCTTCACCGTCGGATCGTTCAGGTTGTAGTCGATGTTGGTGTTGAGACTATGACCTTGCGGATGAACTTGTGTGGCGAAGTAGGATCGCAACCTGATAGGAGTTGCAAAGTCCAGTTCGGGGTGTTCACCGCGCCAGGCCCTGAGGTATCTCGCTATCGTGTGGGTATTCGCGTCTACCAGCACGGTGAGCGGGACTGGTCGCGCGTTGCTACCGATCGCATTTACTTGGCCCGAGAGGGACACGAGCACCGCGTCAGTGGGGTAGCCCACCTCTTGTAGCGTGCGCCGCGCCCCGTCGGTGAGTTCGAGAATCATCTGAATCAGGCGGGCTTTGGATCGAGGGCCGTTGTCGGTGTAGGTCTCAGTCCACTCGCTGACGACGCCCCGTCGCGGTTTGGTGAGCCTGACGCGAAGATGGAGCGGTTCACTGCCGTCACGGGCGTCCACTCGGTTGACGTCGCTCACGCCGAGAGTGAGGGCGGTGCCGAGGTTCCAGCCGCAGGTGATGATCAATGCGAGGAGCGCGGCAGCGACTTCGGCGGGAGTCGGGTAGAGGTTCTCCCACAGCGGAAAGAGCGTTCGGTTATTGGTCTTCGAGTTCGGGTAAAGCCTGCGGTACACGCTCGGTGGCACGCGCCGCGTACTCGGTCTCCCGGGGATGCGGTCTGCTACATCGCCGGTGCGGGCCACCTCGTCTAGGAACTGGGCGTACTCGTAGTCGGGATGGCGGTCGTCATACTCGCCACGCTGATAGGCGTCGACGACGTCCCAGCCATGCTTCACACGGGTGAGGGCATCACGCACGTTGTTGACACAGGTGAGTCGTAGCAACTCGATTTCCTCATCGGTCAACGCGTCGTCAGAGGCCTGCGGTTCCGGTCGCGGCGCAGTCGTCGATTCAATGACGTGTGCGCACTCCGCGCTGATGCCGGGAAGTGTGGGCAGGATGACTCGAAGAATGCGGTGCCGTCTGTAGCGAGTGTAATTGGTCCACAACATCAACCGTTCGCGGTACATCACCCCAGTCAGGTCACTGGCATTGACGACGCCGAGGTCGGAGAAGAACGCCCGGACTGCCGTCAGAGCTCTACCCGTCGTCGCTTTCGTGCCCCATGACCCCGAAGGCCCAGCCATGTCGATGAATCGTTCCATGAGTGCTTTTCGCAGGTTTGGTCCGACGTCAACAGATGTGAAATCGAGCTCGTAGGGCCGTCCGCGTGACGGGGTCACCCGGAGGCAGTCATTGACTGCTTCGCATCTCATGCGTCTGCCACCCGGTCGTCTAGGGCAGCGACCTGCGAGAGCGTGTGGTCGAGGGACAGCGGAGCACCCTCAGCGGCCCGCATGAACCACTCCCACTCCAGGGCCAGAACGGGTGCCAAATAGTAATTCCGAGTGGTCTCGACACTCCGGTGCCCCAGCAGTGTCTGGACTCGCAGCCAGATGTTTTGGCTGCGCACCATCGAGTCGAACGCGCCGGGCGTTAGTGCACCACGCTGGCACATTTCCATGTGTGCGGCGAGCGCAAACACATACAGCGCGAACGAGTGGCGAAGCATATGTGGATGGACCCGAATCGTTGTGTCATCGAGGACCGCGAGACCGGCCCCCCACGCACCGCGAGAACCCGCCGTTCGGGCGGAAGCAGACTTGAAGACGGTGTTCCAGTTGGAGACGCCGACAGGCTTCCCGCCCGTCCCGAGCCACACCATGAGAGGACGCCGACGCCCCTCCTCATCCAGTGCGTACATGCGTGTGCGCTGGGCGAGCGTGAGGTCGTCCAGCCGCCACCAACGCTCTTCACCAGCCCTTGCGGGTCGGCTCACCAGGACCTTGGTCGGAATCCCTCCGCGGCGGGAAATCTCTTTCAGGATCATCGGGTCCGCGTCCTGCTCGTAGATGCCAGACCGAAGGCCGAACGCCACCTCGACCTCACGCGCCCCGGTGACATATGACGTGATCGACTGGTGCGTCGCGCGGTCCAAGTACATCATCCGGCCCCGCGACGGGCTCCCTTTCGACAGCGAAGCTGGCACCCGCCCAGAGACCAGTCGCGTGCTGAAATCAGCGCTGGGAATCTCAAACGTCAGCAGCCCAGCACCTTCAGTTCGTCGCAGGCCAGTGTGGTAAAGCAAGTCCGCGTACGCGGTGTTCCTCTCACGCATCATCAACGATTCGCCGCGAGCTGATCCAATCCCCAGCAGGCCCTCGGACCGCCAGCGGTCGTACGCCCGGCGGGTCAGCCAGTTGACGTCCGCTGACAACTGTCCTTTGGTGGCATTGATCCGTCCCGACGGCACTGGATTGCCGGTGATAATTCCCAGACCCACAGCCACGTCGTAAAGCGAGCGAATGGCGACCAGGTTGCGAGCTAGCGTTGATGCAGATACCGGCTCCGCCGGAATATCTCGCAGATCATCATCGCCCGAGGCACCAAAGCGACGCCGGTCCATGAAATCGTTAATCTCAGCGCGGCGCACCGCAAGCCAGTCATTCCCCGGACCAAGCCATCTGAAAAAGAGCGCCACATCTGACGCATAAGCGGAAGCTGTATTGACGGAGTGATACCTCCGCGCCCACTCGGCAACCGCAGGATGAATATTCCCGTTGGCAGTCACCGGAATATAGAGGGGAGCCTTCCGGCGAAGAATCCCAGCCGCCTGGCTCATTGAGGATTCCAGCCACGCAGGCCGGTCAACCATGTCCGACAGCACGCTCAGACGAACGGTCTTCACCTGCGCGAGGTTCATGGGTTGCGAGACGGTCATGTCAGCCAGCGTAGAGCGCACCCAACAGTCGCCGGTTACTACATAAGTAGTGACCAGGCGCACACCTGATGATTCCGGTGCGCGCGGCCCATCGTCTGTTCGGCCAGGAGCCCCGAGTAGCGGGCCTGGTGGAAGAAGCCTCTCCGCGGGGTGTCGGTCGCGAACGTGCCGTTTGCGAACTGCTCGCGCGCCTGCAGGTTGATCGCGGTGGGCGTGTTGAACACCACCACCGGCGCCTCGCCTCGCTGGAACCGCATCCGCTCGGACTCGGCCTGCGGGTTCGAGCCGTAGATCCGTGCGACCGGGATCCCGTCGGCCTCGAGCAGCTCGGCCACCGGGTGCGCGGCCGTGGACACCATCTCGGTGGCGATCAACACCTGGAAGCCGCGCTCGAGCTCGGCCTTCGCCGCCGCGACCGTGTGCTCGACCCGGATCATCGACGCCTTCTGGCGCAGCCGCACCAGCGCAGCCAGCCCGCGAGCGACGTTGTTGCCCGTCCTCGCCAGCTGCATCTCCCGCTGGAAGTCGCCCCACTCCAGCTCGTAGGCCCGCCACTGGTCCGGGGTCAGCTCCACCAGGTCCACGTCAAACGGAGGCGGCCCCCACGGCGCCGACCGGGTGAGCATCAGCGGCGGATCGTGCCGCAGCAGGGTGTCGCGCACGTCGCTGATGGCGGCCTGCTGCATGGGCAACGACTCCTTGGCCTCCGCGGTCCACGTCCACTTGCCGTAGGAGGTCTCCAGGGGCACGCCCCGCTCGGCCAGAGTCCGCCCGAAGTCCGCCCACCGCGTAGGCGGGTCGCCGTGAACCTGTGCGAACAGCGACGACAGGTAGCCCCATTCGCCCGGGTGGTGGCCCGGGGTGGCGGTGATCGTCAGCACGAACGGGGCTTTCTCGTGCGGGCCGTCCATGCGGGTCAGACGACGCAGGTAGCTGGTGCGCTTGCTGGCGTGCCGGAATTGGTGGGCCTCGTCGATCACCGCCACGTCGACCTTGAGGCGAGGGCGCCCGTTTCGCGCCATGAGTTTGCCCAGGCTGTCCGAGGACATGATGATCCAGCGCAAGTCGTCGTCACCCAGTGCTGCGATGGTGCGCCGCCACGACGGAATGGTGATGCGCGCCGGCCGGTCCACGGTCACCAGGATCGTGCGCGCGCCGCGCAACTTCGCGATGGCCTTCGCCGCGGCCACTGCCACCAGGGTCTTGCCGGTGCCCACATCGTTGGTCAGGTGAACTTGTCGGAACTGGCGCTGGGCGGCAGCCATGATCGCGTCCACGTCCGCGCGTTGCTCCGGTCGGAGTGTCATCGGCGCAGCGGTCGCGCCCGGGCCCTCGCTGCCGTTGAGCTCGTCCTCCAGCCACCGCAGGTAGGAATAGGGCTTGCTGGCGTAGGGCTCCAGTGCGCTCGGCAGGGCGGTACCGACGTAGGCGTGCGCGGTGAGTGCCTTGTAGTAGGTCACCCCGGCCGGTGTCCCGCCGCCCAGTCCTCCCCACGGGAGCTCCAACAGCCACACCCGCTGGCCGGGAGGGATCGTCGGAACCGTCGGCGCCGCGGCGGGTCGCTTCTTGGCCGACGTCGCCCGCCTGGAGCTCGTCTTGCGCTTGCTTGTGGACGTGCGTGAGGGCCGAGCCACCATCAATGGCCGGCCCCGGCGCGGGCGGTGACGAGGGCGGGTGAGTCCACAGCGTTCTCCTGGGTGGTCCTGGCGGGGTCGGGCTCACTGTATGGGGCGGGTACGTCACCGCCGGCGTCCGCGGTTCCGGGCTGCCGGGCCGCCGGGGCGGCGGGGTGAGCGCCCGGTGCCGACGTGACCACGAGGAGGGCGGGGCACGGGTTCGACGACGACAACGGCCCGCTCCGGCCGGAATCCTGCTCGCGGGTCGCTAGGTGGTCGTCGGCGACTCGGACCTTGACGGAGCCATCGCGGACATCGGCGCACGAGCGTCACGACCCACGCTCGGTGAATGAGATGTCGTGCTGCCGGACGCACCCTCTGAGTGTGCGTCGAGGATGCTTGTCCACTTCTGACTGTAGATCCCCGTGCCGGTTGTATCGGTGCTCAACGGTGCTAGGGCTCTGACGATCGCTTCGACATCGACGCGGGCGGTTTCTGCGGTCTGCGTGGCCATGATCGTGCGGCCCAGGGCGGGGTAGGAGCTGACGACGGCCGTCCGGTTGTTGAATTCGGCATGGTGCACCCTGCTCTCGGGGTGGCAGTAGTACACGCAGGTGTTGATCCACGGGGGTGTGATCCCTCGCGTCATGAGGAACGCACTGAGGCGTTGCGCCTGAAGACGCACTTGACCCGCCGGGCTCGAGATTCTGAGCCTGACTTGGCCATCCTCGCGGTACAGATGCACTGCTTGCTGTCGGGTCAGGTCTCCGACGAGGTCGCCGAACAGGATGTGCAGCGCATCAGAATGCGCGCGGAAGTCGACCCCATCGAAGACGGCGTACTTCCAGTACTTGCTCTCCACAATCAGCAAGCCCCGTTCGGTCACCACGAGATGGTCGACTTGAGCGTGGAATACCTTGCCATCGTCAGCCTCCGGCGGTCTGAACAACACGTTGGACATCACTACCGCGTTAATCCTGGCTTCACGGCACGCTGACAAGACATGCGCGCGAGATGTGCTCTCCCCGGCTGAGAGCTGAAGACGTGCACGGATCTGGCGGTAGTAGTCATGCTCGCTCGCGATAGCGCGACTATGGGCTGCCCGTGCATCAGAGAGCGTGGCTGAATGCCGCTGTTCTGCTTGGGTCATCTCTGCGGACATAGCCGTCAGTTGTTTCTGCCATCTCGTCCTGGATCTCGAATGCCACACCGCCCCCACAGCGAGGACCCCAATAAGCAGTGCTGTGAGAAGCGGGAGAATTTCTGTCACCGGACTTTCCTCTCATCGAGTTGATGCCCGGAACATAGTCCACGCGCGCAGTGGCTACTCGCGGATATGCAACTTCGGACGCTGGGTGTTGGTGTCCCCGGACAGGCTCGCCACCCCGCCCCCGGCGCAGCCTCGGCCCGCCCTGTAGACCGACGTGGAACAATGGCCCCCGGTACTGCAACCACCCAGCGCGGTGCCGACCCAGACACGATCCACGAACTTCCCCAAGGAGTACAGATGGCGCTTATCGAGCAGGTCGGAGCCCGGGAGATCCTCGATTCGCGAGGCAACCCCACCGTCGAGGTGGAGGTGCTTCTGGACGACGGCTCGTTCGCGCGGGCGGCCGTCCCCTCGGGCGCCTCGACCGGTGCGCACGAGGCCGTGGAGCTGCGTGACTCCGACGAGCGCTACCTGGGCAAGGGCGTGACCAAGGCGGTCGACGCCGTGCTGGACGTGCTGGCCCCCGCCGTGATCGGCATCCCCGCCGAGGAGCAGCGTCTGGTGGACGAGGCCCTGCTCGACGCCGACGGCACCCCCAACAAGTCCACCGTGGGCGCCAACGCCATCCTGGGCGTCTCGCTCGCCGTGGCCCGTGCCGCGGCCGATTCGGCGAACCTCGAGCTGTACCGCTTCGTCGGCGGCGCCAACGCGCACGTCCTGCCGGTGCCCATGATGAACATCCTCAACGGCGGCGCCCACGCCGACTCGGGCGTGGACGTCCAGGAGTTCATGATCGCCCCCATCGGCGCGCCCACCTTCCGCGAGGCCCTGCGCATGGGCACCGAGGTCTACCACCACCTCAAGGCCGTGCTCAAGGAGAAGGGCCTGTCGACGGGACTGGGCGACGAGGGCGGCTTCGCCCCGTCGGTGGACTCCACCAAGGCCGCGCTCGACGTGATCGCGGAGGCCATCGAGAAGGCCGGCTACACCCTCGGCACCGACGTCGCGCTCGCGCTGGACGTCGCGGCCACCGAGTTCTACAAGGACGGCAAGTACCACTTCGAGGGCAAGCAGCTCTCCGCCGCCGAGATGGCCGACGTCTACGCCGACCTGGTGGCCAACTACTCCCTGGTCTCCATCGAGGACCCGCTCGACGAGGACGACTGGGAGGGCTGGAAGACCCTGACCGACATGATCGGCAGCAAGGTCCAGCTGGTGGGCGACGACCTCTTTGTCACCAATCCCGAGCGACTTGCCGACGGGATCGCCCAGGGCGCGGCCAACGCGCTGCTGGTCAAGGTCAACCAGATCGGCACGCTCACCGAGACGCTGGACGCCGTGGAGCTGGCGCACCGCAACCGCTACGCCACCATGATGTCGCACCGCTCGGGAGAGACCGAGGACACGACCATCGCCGACCTCGCTGTGGCCTGCAACTGTGGCCAGATCAAGACCGGCGCCCCGGCCCGCTCGGAGCGCGTGGCCAAGTACAACCAGCTGCTGCGCATCGAGGAGATGCTCGGGGACGCCGCCCGGTACGCCGGCGCCGGTGCCTTCCCGCGCTTCAACGCCTGAGCCAGGCCATCGGGTCGCACGGTCGGAATAGGCACAGTCCGAGCAAGCCCAAACCGAGCAGGTAGGTAGTCGAGAGGAGGGCTCATGGCTCGACCACCGCGCCCTTCTGATCGCCGGGGCGACGGCCGCGATCGGTCGTCGTCCCGGCGCCCCGGCGAGGCGTCGGGGCCCATCCGCCGGGCCCCGCAGCGGGGTCGCATCCGCGGTGAGTCTCCTGCCG
>NZ_JAALDZ010000422.1:0-3648 GCF_014145125.1 Dietzia sp. CQ4
CTCGGCGGAGCAGGTCGCCGCCCGCGAGAGGGTCCTCGGCCACGGGGTGTTCGACGGGGTCGCCGACGCCCTGGCCGAGGTGGCGACCGGTGCGGTCGGCGCGGTCGCCCGCCCCGTGCTCCTGGATGCCGGGGCCGGGACGGGGTTCTACCTCGACCGTGTCGTCGACGCGCTGCACCGGAGGGTCGCGCCGGGTGGGGACGCCATGGAGGCGGTCGGGGAGCCACTCGGGATCGGCACGGAGCTCTCGGTGGCCGCCGCGCGCCGGCTGGCCCGCGTCAATCCCCTCCTCGCGGCGTTGGTCGTCGACACCTGGGACGGTCTTCCCCTCCGGGACGCCGGTGTCGACCTGGTCCAGGTGGTCTTCGCGCCGAGGAACCCCGCCGAGTTCGCTCGGGTCCTCCGCCCGGGCGGGACTCTCGTCGTCGCGGTGCCGGGCCCGGGTCATCTCGAGCCCCTGCGGTCGCGGGTCGGGATGCTCGCACCCGCGGCGGACAAGGCCGAGCGCCTGGACACGCACCTGGCCGCCGGGTTCGACCCCGGTCCGGTCCGGGTGGTCGACGTCACCACCACGGTTCCCGCCGCGATCGCCGCGGACCTGGCCCTCATGGGCCCCAGTGGAGTCCACCTGGGTCGGGCCGGGGTCGAGCGGGCCATCGGGTCGGGCGACGGCCCGGTCCGCGTCCACGTCGAGGTGCGGACGTTCCGCAGGTCTCTGCAGGAGTGACGCGCTCTACACGAGTGAGGCGCTCTACAGGAGGTAGGCGCTCTACAGGAGGTAGGCGCTCTACAGGAGTGAGGCGTACATCGCGTGGGTCTGCTCGGCGATCGCCTCCCACGCGAACCGCGTCCGGGCCCGCTCCTGCCCGGCACGGCCGTACGCGGCGGCCTTGCCCGGATCGACGACGAGTTCGTTGACCGCGGCCGCGAGACCGGCCTCGAAGGCGTCCGGGTCCGACTCGTCGTAGTGGACGAGGGTGCCGGTCTCGCCGTCGACGACGACCTCCGGGATCCCGCCGACATCGGAGGCGACGACGGCGGTGTCGCAGGCCATGGCCTCGAGGTTGACGATCCCGAGGGGTTCGTACACCGACGGGCACGCGAACACCGTGGCGGCGGAGAGGATCTCGATGACCTCCGCGCGCGGCAGCATGTCGCGGAGCCAGAAGACGCCGTCCCGGGTGGACTGCAGGTCGGCGACCAGTGATTCCATCTCGGCCGCGATCTCCGGGGTGTCCGGGGCGCCCGCACAGAGCACGAGCTGGGCGTCCGGGTGGAAATCTCGGGCCGCGCGGACCAGGTGGGGCACTCCCTTCTGACGTGTGATGCGACCGACGAACGCCACGATCGGACGGTCCGGGTCGACACCGTGCCGGCGGAGGACCGAGTCCTCCCCGGCGAACGTCTCGACCGGTGACCACACCGAGGTGTCGATGCCGTTGAGGATCACGTGGATCTTCTCCGGATCGACCTCGGGGTAGACGCGCAGGATCTCGTCCTTCATCCGTGCACTCACCGCGACCACGGCGTCAGCGTGGGCGAAGGCGTTGCGCTCCGACCACGACGAGACGCGGTAGCCGCCCCCGAGCTGCTCGGCCTTCCAGGGTCGGCTGGGCTCGAGAGAGTGCGCGGACACCACGTGGGGGATGCCGTACAGCTCCCCGGCGAGGTGGCCGGCCAGGCCCGCGTACCAGGTGTGGGAGTGGACGATGTCCGCCCCCTCCGCGGCCACGCACATGCGCAGGCCGGCGGAGAGGGTCCGGATCGCCGGGTTGGCGTCCTCGCCCAGCTCCGGATCGGGCCGGAACGCCCGCGCGGTGTCGCGGTCCGCGCCCATGCACAGGACGTCGACCTCGCACAGCGGCCGCAGGGTGGCCACCAGTTCCGTCACGTGGACCCCCGCCCCGCCGTAGACCTCCGGTGGGTACTCCCTCGTCATCATCGCTACTCGCACACCGGTCAACCTAGCCCCCCGGGGCGTCCACGGGACCGTTGCGGGTGAACCCCGCCCGACCACGGGGTGTCGGCGCGGGGCGGTGCGGGGGCAAGTCCCGTGATGGTCCGTGGCAACGGCCCGGAAGTCGTTACGGTGGGGGGGTGAGGAACCAGCCGCACGTCCTAGCAATCGTTCTCGCCGGTGGCGAGGGCAAGCGCCTCTTCCCGCACACCGCGGACCGCGCCAAACCGGCGGTGCCGTTCGGCGGGTCGTACAGGTTGATCGACTTCGTCCTGAGCAACCTCGTCAACGCCGGCTTCATGCGGATCTGCGTCCTCACGCAGTACAAGTCGCACTCCCTCGACCGGCACATCTCCCAGGTGTGGCACATGAGCGGGATGGGGGGCGAGTACATCACCCCCGTTCCCGCGCAGCAGCGGCTCGGACCGCGGTGGTACACCGGGTCGGCGGACGCCATCCTGCAGTCGCTGAACCTGGTCCACGACGAGAAGCCGGACCACATCGTCGTCTTCGGGGCCGATCACGTCTACCGCATGGACCCCCGTCAGATGCTCGACCACCACATCGCCACGGGGGCCGCGGTCACGGTCGCCGGGATCCGGGTCCCCCGCAGTGAGGCCTTCGCCTTCGGCTGCATCGACGCGGGGGACGACGACCTGATCCGGGACTGGGTCGAGAAGCCCTCCGATCCTCCGGGGACGCCGGACGACCCGGATGCGACGTTCGCCTCGATGGGCAATTACATCTTCACGACAGATGCGCTCGTCACGGCCCTCAAGGCGGACGCGGAGAAGCCCGATTCCACCCACGACATGGGCGGGGACATCATCCCCGCGCTGGTGGAACAGGAGCGCGCGTACGTATACGACTTCGCCCGCAACCGGGTCCCGGGCGAGACGGAGCGCGACCGGGGGTACTGGCGTGACGTGGGGACCATCGACGCGTTCTACGACGCCCACGTGGACCTGGTCTCAGTGCACCCGGTGTTCAACCTCTACAACAACCTGTGGCCGATCCGGACCCAGCAGGACAATCTGCCGCCAGCCAAGTTCGTCAACGGCGGCATGTCCCAGGAGTCGATGGTGGGGGCGGGGACGATCATCTCCGCGGCCACCGTGCGCAACTCCGTGGTCTCGAACAACGTGGTGGTCGAGGACGGCGCCGTGGTGGAGGGCAGTGTGCTGATGCCCGGTGTGCGGATCGGTCGGGGCGCCGTGGTGCGCAGGGCGATCGTGGACAAGAACTCCTCGATCGGCCCGGGCGACGTGATCGGCGTGGATCACGAGCGCGACCGGCTCCGGTTCCCGATCAGTGCCGGCGGAGTGGTGAGCGTGTCCAAGAACTCCGTCACGTCGCTGCCCGGCTGAGTCGCCAGCCGGGTCCGGTCCGCGGTTCGCCGCCACCGGGCGCGCGGGCTCAGAGTGCGACCACGGTCAGCCCGCCGCCGACGGGCAGCACGGTGACGTGTGCGTGTTCGGGCAGGTCAGCGCCCTCCGGCAGCGGTGCGTGCTCACCGATCAGGACCAGCGCGCCGCCGGGACGCAACAGTTGGTGAGCGCGGGACACCACCCGGGCGACCGAGTGATCCGGGACATCGGCGACGAGCAGGTCGTAGGCGCCGTCGGCGAGCTTGTCGGCCACCTCCAGCGGCCGCGCCGCGATGTAGCGGGCGGCGGACGCGGGGTGTCCGG
>NZ_JAALDZ010000423.1:0-1184 GCF_014145125.1 Dietzia sp. CQ4
CCCCTGAACCCTCAGATCCGTGCCCTTGCCCGCGCCCCGATCACTGCCCATACGGATGCCTCCGCGGTGGGGTGGTCAATTCTTCTGGCCTGCGCCCACGCCCGGATGCAGTACCGCGACGTGCACGAGGCCGCTTTCACCGCCCGTTGGCCCGGGTTGGAGTTTGTCCGCACCCACCGCACCAGTTCGGGGGAGCGCACCCCCCGATTCGATGCGACAGCTGAGTTGGCCCGCCAGTGGGCCAAAGCCGTCACCGCAGCCAGCTACACCCGGCCCAGCACGGCAGGACCTTCGCCTGCCCGCCGAGCTGCCGAGGCCGCTGTCGCCGACCTGCTCACCCGTATGGACGCCCAGCCCTGCCGGTGGGCTGGCAAGACAGGAGCCCAGGACCGCCTGGTGCTCCTGGCACTGGCAGCACGCACGCTCGCAGCCGCGGCTAGCGAGGTGCACCTGTCCGAACGCGACTGGGCCCTCGCCGCCGGCCTGACAAGAGACACCGTTGCCGACCGACTGAGAGTCCTGACCCAGCAGGGCTGGGTGGCCCGCGTGCAGCGAGCAGCTGGCCCCTGGGCGGCAGTGTGGCGGATCGTGAGACCCGGGGGCGGGGAGCAAAGAAGTGGCGCAGTATTTACCCCGGAGATGCAGAGCCGGCTTGACGCTGAGCTCGAATGCGCCCGGGAAGATATCTGGCACGCCCGCCCCCTGGGGGTGTTGGGCATGCGCGTGTGGACACACTTGGCCGCTGGCCGCCTATCGGTGCGTGAGCTGGCTACCAGGTTGGGTGTCTGTCCGGCGACGGTGCGCAGCAAACTGCGCGCACTGCGCTCGTTCGGGCTGTGCACCGCTGATGGCCGCGTGTACCGGCGTCGGTCGCGGTTAGCGCGAGCCGCTGTTGCTGCTGGTGTCGACGGTGCGCACGCCGATCGGGTGCGCCTATACCGGCTGCATTCGGCGGTGTTCGTGTGGTGGTTCACCACCCGACACCAGCCAGAGCGCTCCGACGCGTTGGCTGAGTGGGGCGAGTTTCCCAATTCTGCTGAGGCTGAACAGACCCACCCGGCCGATATCGCGCTGGCCTACGGAGCTACGGCAACCGGTCCGCCAGTGTCGGCCACCACCTGGGGTGCGGCGATGGCTGCCCAAGATCGCCATCGCGAGGCCGATCCCGACAGTTGGTGGGAACT
>NZ_JAALDZ010000424.1:0-1507 GCF_014145125.1 Dietzia sp. CQ4
GCGAGCAGATCGTCGATCGACTCGGGGCCCGGTACGGATGTCATGGCTCCACGCTAACGTCGAACCCATGACCGAGAGCAGCGCAGCGCAGGGCGAGACCGGGAACCCGTTCGATCCGACGCAGTGGCGGGAGGTCGAGGGCTTCCGGAACGGGGAGGACCTCACGGACCTCACCTACCACCGCCACGTGGGCGAGGGCCGGGCCGACGGGATCGTGCGGATCGCCTTCGACCGCCCCGAGGTGCGCAACGCCTTCCGGCCGCACACCGTGGACGAGCTGTACCGGGTGTTCGACCACGCCCGCCGCTCCCCCGACGTGGGCACCGTGCTGTTCACGGGCAACGGGCCGAGCGCCAAGGACGGCGGCTGGGCGTTCTGCTCCGGCGGCGACCAGCGGATCCGCGGCCGGTCCGGCTACCAGTACTCCACGGAACACGACTCTGACGTGGCCGGCGCGACCGCCGACAAGGTCGACGAGGCGCGGGTCAAGGCCGAGGGCGGCCGGCTGCACATACTCGAGGTGCAGCGGCTCATCCGCACCATGCCCAAGGTGGTGATCTGCCTGGTCAACGGCTGGGCGGCCGGTGGCGGGCACTCGCTTCACGTGGTGAGCGACCTGACCCTGGCCTCCCGCGAACACGCCCGGTTCAAGCAGACCGACGCCGACGTGGGGTCCTTCGACGCCGGCTACGGCAGCGCGTACCTGGCCAAGCAGGTGGGCCAGAAGTTCGCGCGCGAGATCTTCTTCCTGGGTCAGGCGTACACGGCCGAGGAGATGTTCCAGATGGGCGCGGTCAACCGGGTCGTCGACCACGCCGAGCTCGAGAACACCGCGATCGAGTGGGCACGGCAGATCAACGGCAAGTCGCCCACCGCGCAGCGGATGCTCAAGTTCGCGTTCAACCTCACCGACGACGGCCTGATGGGTCAGCAGGTGTTCGCCGGCGAGGCCACACGACTGGCGTACATGACCGACGAGGCGGTGGAGGGGCGCGACGCGTTCCTGGAGAAGCGCGACCCGAACTGGGACGACTTCCCCTACTACTACTGACGGCGCCGGTCCGGTCCATGCCCGCTACCCGCGACCTGCGCACCCTGCCCGTCCCCGGCGGCTTGGCCGTCACCGCCCTGTTCCCCACGTTCGAGCAGCTCCTGGCCGACCGTGGCCCCGCGCTGCTGCCCGTCCCGTCCGACGACCCCGCCCGGACGCGTCTGCTCGTCGGCGCCATGCACCCCGACGAGCCGATCGACGACCGGGCGGCTCTGGTGGTGAGCACCTCCGGCTCGACGGGCACTCCCAAGGGAGCGATGCTGTCCGCCGCCGCGTTGGCCGCGTCGGCCTCCGCCACCGACGCGTTCCTCGGCGGGCCGGGGCGCTGGCTGCTCGCGTTGCCCGCGCACCACATCGCAGGCCTCCAGGTGGTCCTGCGCAGCCTGCGAGCCGGTCACGAGCCGGTGGTGATCGACGTGACGCGCGGGTTCGATCCCGCCGCACTGCCGGGGGCGG
>NZ_JAALDZ010000425.1:0-3993 GCF_014145125.1 Dietzia sp. CQ4
CGGACCCTGCGCCGGACGCCGGCGGTGGACTCGACGGGGGCGTCGTCCGGCCCGTCGCCCGGGTCCGCCGACGCCCCTGCGGCCGCCGGCATCTCGACCGTCTCCCCGGTGGTCGGGGTGTCCGACCAGGCGGCCACCCGGCGGCGAGCCGGACGTCTCGGTGCGGTCCGCTCCCGGTCGACCGGTGTCCCGGTCTCGGCGATCGGGTAGGCGGTGGTGGCGTCCGGGTCGTCCCAGTCCGCTGCGGGCTCCTCGTGGTCGACGATGTCCCCGCTCCCGTCCCAGCCGAAGAATCCGCGCACGATGCCGGGGATCTCCCTCGCCGGGCGTCCCACCAGCACCAGCACTCCGAACGCCACGAGCAACACGAGGAGCGGGACGGCGACGAAGACGGACAGACCCGCCTCGAGCGTGCCCCCGACGATCCTCCCGAGGACGCCGGCTCCCCCACGGACCCCCTCCGGGTCCGAGGGCGACCCTGATCCCAGATGCCAGAGACCCAGCACACCCAGTGAGGTCACGGTGGTCCCGACCACCCACCTGGACTGGACGTCGGGTCGTGGCTCCCGCGCCATCACGAGGACGCCCCAGCCCCCGAGCAGCAACGGCAGGAGGGCACCCGGCGTCCCCACCACGGTGCGGATCCCGGTGTCGAACCACTCCCCCACCGGCCCCGCCGCTCCGAACCACACCGCTCCCGCGAAGACGATCGCGATGCCGACGAGGATCAACCCGAGCCCGTCACGACGGTGCGGCGGCGCAACACGCTCGTCGTCGGTTCCGCCTCGCAGCCCGCGCACCCCGTGACCGACCCCCTTCGCCACACCCGACCACCCGCCACGCAGACCGCGCCCGACGGCACCGAAGGCACCGGACGTCCGCTCCGGAGGTGGGGTGACCGCGCGGGAACCGCCGCGGGTGCCCGACTTCGGGGTGGAGACGACGGCGCCGCGACGGGAACCGCCTGACCGTGACGACGACGAGGTGGACGCGGCGGATCGCTGTGCGCCGGACTTCGAGGCCGGGCGTCGTCCACCGGGGGCACGGGTGGATCGCGTGTTCGAGCTGGGTGCCATGGGGGTCACTCTATCTTCTCGGACCCCATTGGTAACAGCAGCCACACGGGCCGGGGTCGGTCAGAAGCCCCTCGGTACCGCCCGGACCGCGTCGATGCCCCCCTGGGCTCCGGATATGTCCACGTCCACCGCGTCCCTGCCGAACGCCCACAGGATCAACTCGACGGGGGCGGCCGTCACACTGACCATCGGGGCCAACGCGGCGCCCGTGGACACCGCACCGGACTTGGTCAACGTGATCCCCGGTGGGGTGCGCAGGTCGACCCGGGCGGACACCCGACGGAGGAACGTCCTGGCCACCGTGGTGCCCAGCGCCCAGATGCGATCGAGGTCCTCGACGTCGAACTCCCGCGTCGTCCATTCGCCACCGGCCCGGCGGACGTCCTCGTGGTGGACGAGGTACTCCGCGGCGTTGGCCACCCGGTCTGCGTAGCGGAGCGGCGAGTACCACGGCGCACCCGCCGCGATCTTCTCGAGCAGTTCGTCCCACGGACGCTCGGCCTCACGGAGGCGCAGTTCCTCCATCCGCGAGGCGAGCGCCGGCAGGACGATTCCCGCGGCGGCGTCGGGGCGTGCCTCCCGCACGACCAGGTGCGCCGCGAGATCCCGGGTCGTCCACCCGGCGCACAGCGTCGGTGCCTCCGGCCCGGCGGCGCGCATCGTCTCGACGAGAGCGCTGCGCTCCCGCTGCGCCAGTGTCCGCCGGTCGGCATTCACCGGACTCAGTCCTGCGCTGCCACGGAGGTGATGACGGTGGGCACGATCATGGGCTTGCGACGCCACTTGTCGGAGACCCAGGTGCCCACGGTGCGGCGGACCGCCTGCGCGAGTCGGTAGGGGTCGGTCTCACCCTCCCCTGCCAGGTCCCACAGTGCGTTCTCGACCAGCTCGACGACCGGGGCCAACGCGCCCGGCTCGTCGGTGAATCCCTTGGCGATGATCTGGGGCTTGCTCACCGGTCGACCGGTGCGGGGGTCCACCACCACCGTGGCGACGATGAAGCCGTCCTCGGACAGCGCGGTGCGGTCCGCCAGCACGGTGTCGCCGACGTCGCCGGTGGACAGACCGTCCACGTACAGGTGGCCGACCGGGATCTGACCGACGGTGGACGCCTTGCCGTCGACGAGGTCCACCACGACGCCGTTCTGTGCGAGCACCACGTGCTCCGCCGGCACGCCGGTCGCGACCGCCAGGGCCCGGTTGGCCCGCAGGTGCCGCCACTCTCCGTGGACGGGCATGGCGTTCTTCGGCCGAACGGCGTTGTAGACGAAGAGCAGCTCGCCCGCGTCCCCGTGTCCGGAGACGTGGATGTTGGCATCACGGCTGGTCACCACGTTCACGCCCATCTGGGACAGACTGTTCTGCACGCTGAAGACCGGCTCCTCGTTGCCCGGGACGATCGACGAGGAGAACAGCACGGTGTCGCCCTCGGAGAGGTTGATCTGCCGGTGCTCGCGGCGGGCCATCCGGGACAACCCCGCCATCGACTCCCCCTGGGTCCCGGTGGTCATCACGAGGACCTTCTCGGAGGGGAGCTTCGCCGCGGCGTCCATGTCGATCAGAACGCCCTTCGGGTCCGTGAGCAGACCCAGTTCGAGCGCGATCTCCATGTTCCGGATCATGGACCGACCGGTGAGCGCGACCTTCCGGCCGCAGGCCTCGGCGGCCGCGATGACGGACTGCACGCGGTAGACGTTGGAGGCGAAGCAGGCCACCACGACGAGTCTGCGGGCGTCGCTGATGAGCCGCTGGAGAGCGGGGCCGACCTCGGACTCCGAGCGGCTGACTCCCGGGGTGGTGGCGTTGGTGGAGTCCAACAGCAGCAGGTCGATACCCTCGTCGCCGAACCGTGCCATCTTGGCCAGGTCGGTCGGCCGCTTGTCGGTGGGAAGCTGGTCGAGCTTGATGTCGCCGGACATCATCACGGAGTTGCCGCCCGCACGGACGACAACGCCCAGGCACTCGGGGATCGAGTGGTTGACGTCGAAGTAGCGGACCTCGAACGGGCCGAACGAACTCACGCTCGACTCGTCGACCTGCTGGAAGACCGGCTTGATCCGGTGCTCCCGGCACTTGGCCGCCACCAGGGCCAGGGTGAACCTGGATCCCACGACAGGGATGTTCGGGCGCAGTTTGAGAAGGAACGGGATCGCACCGATGTGGTCCTCGTGGGCGTGCGTGAGAACGAGGGCCTCGACCTGGTCGAGTCGGTCCTCGATGTGACCGAAGTCCGGGAGGATCAGGTCGACTCCGGGCTCCGTCGAACTCGGGAACAGGACACCGCAGTCCACGATCAGCAGCTTCGAGTCGTACTCGAAGGTCATCATGTTGCGGCCGATCTCCGTGATCCCGCCGAGCGCGACCAGGCGCATCGCACCCTTGCGCGGCTTGGGCGGGCTGGGCAGCCGGACCGTCATGTCCCCGCCCTGCATGGTCTTGACGCCCCCGAACTCGGCGGTGGAGGTGGTCCCGTTACCCCGACCGCGGCCCCGGCCACCACGGCCACGGCCGCCGCCGTTCTGACCGCCACCCTGGTTGCCGCCGTTCTGGCCGCCGCTGTTCTGACCGCCACCGTTCTGGCCGCCGTCGGAGGACGCTCCGCGCCCGCGACCACGCGAGGCGCCCTTGGGGGCGTCCTGCTTCTGGTCCTGCTGACCCTTGTTCTGCTGGCCCTTGGACTGGCTCCTGCCCTGCTGGCCGCCGCCCTGCCGCTCCTGGCCCTGCTTGTTCTGATCCTGCTTGTTCTGATCCTGCTTGTTCTGATCCTGCTTGTTCTGTTCCTGCTTGCCCTGGTCCCGGGCCGGGCGGTCGTCTCCGCCGTTCGCCGCGGGCGCATTCGAGACGGGCGTGGGCTCCGTGAACTGCACGGCGGTCGCGGGTGCGGGCTCGCCGGTGGGGCGGCCGGCAGCGCGGCGGG
>NZ_JAALDZ010000426.1:0-3791 GCF_014145125.1 Dietzia sp. CQ4
GAGTGCCTTGAGCGCGGGCCCGTACACCGACAGAGCCTCGGTGAAGCGGTAGATCGTCGGGTCCGCCATCACCTCCGGCGGAGTACCGCGGCTCGGTTGCAGGGCCAGACTCTCCGCCACGGCCTCGTCCAGGCCGAGGAGTTCGCACACCGACCGCGCCTGCTCGGCGGACATCGGGTGTTGGCCCAGCAGGGCCGCGGTGGTCCACACCAGCGGTGCGCCCAGGTGATCGGCCAGTTCTGCCCAGGTGCGTCCCTGACGGATGCGGGCGGACTCCACGTGGGCCGCGGCGTCGTGCTTGGACATGATGGGGGTCATCGGGGTTCCTCTCGGATGGGGTCGTGTGTCGCTCAGACCGAGGCGGGCTCGCGGTCGGCCTCACGCTCGGCCGGCTCCTCCGGCAGCGGCCGCTGCGCCTTGGTGCGGGCGTGGGTGACGTACAGGGTCAAACCCACAAAGCAGAGCCCGCCGACGAGGTTGCCGATGACAGTGGGGATCTCGTTCCACACCAGGTAGTCGGCCAGCGAGAACTCGCCGCCGAGCATCAGGCCGGTCGGGAACAGGAACATGTTGACCACCGAGTGCTCGAATCCCATGTAGAAGAACAGCATCACGGGCATCCACATGGTCAGCGCCTTGCCGCTCACGCTGGTGGACATCATCGCCGCCACTACGCCCGTCGAGACCATCCAGTTGCACAGCACTCCCCGGAAGAACAGGGTCAGCATCCCGGCCGCCCCGTGCTCGGCGTAGCCGAGAGTCCGGGACTCACCGATCTCGCCGAGACGCTGGCCCACCTCGTCCGGGGCGACATTGAACCCGTAGGTGGTGATGAAGGCGATGAGGAACGCCACGGTGAGGGCACCGGCGAAGTTGCCCAGGAATACCAGGCCCCAGTTCCGGAGCATGCCCCGGACCGTGACCCCCTTGCGCTTGTCCAGCAGTGCCAGCGGGACGAGCGTGAACACCCCGGTCAGCAGATCGAAGCCCAGCAGGTACAGGAGGATGAAGCCGATGGGGAAGAGCACCGCCCCGAGGAGCGCGCTGCCGGTCTGGACCGTGACGGTGATGGCGAACGCTGCGGCCAGGCCCAGGATGGCGCCTGCCATGAAGCTCCGGATGAGCGTGTCACGCGTGGACATGCGGACCTTGCTCGCTCCGGCGTCGATCATCGCGCGGGTGAAGTCCGAGGGTTGGACGTAGGACACTTCGTTGCCTCCAGCTGTGCGGCGGGCGTGCGGACGTACCGGAGTGAGTGTGGCCGAGCTATGTGACGCGGTCGTTACCCCGGACCGCACACCGGTAACCGAGCCCTCACCTCGCGCCGGCCGCACGGTGAGGTGAGAGTTCGGCCCCCCGTGGAACCAGACAGGCCGGCGCGCCGTCAGACACTGTGACGGCGCGGGAGGAAGGACCGGTGTGGGGTACACGATCGGCCGGGTCAGACGGTGGGATGCCGGGGGCGTGACGACGGCGAGCTCCGCCGTCGCAGAGCGGATGGCGCTGGCTGTCGAGGCCCGGACGGCCCTGGCTGCCGGGCGCTCAGCGCTGGACGTGGGCTGGAACGGCGTGGCAGCCGATGCGGTCCTGGACGCCGCCGAGGGCGAGAAGGTGCACGTCACCAAGCTCGCGGACGGTCTCGGGGAGCTGGCTGACGCCCTCTCCCGGGCCGCCGCCGCGGTGGGGCCGGCGGTGCAGGCGGTTCGTGACCGGGTCGACGAGGCCGAGGCCGCCGGGCTCGTGGTGGGCGAGGACTCCGTGGGACCGGCTCCCGGCCGCGACGAGATCACCCAGGAGGTCGTTGACAGGCATGTCGAGGCGCTCGGCCAGGCGTTGGCCACCGTCGGGTCGCTGGATCAGCACTACGGCCGGGAGATCGACGCCATTGCCGGGATGATGCATCGGGCCATCCCGACCGAGGTGGACAGGGCGACCATCCCTGGGCCGGATGCGGTGATTCTCGGAACCGCCATCACCGCGGGTAGCGGGGCCGTCAGAGAAGGGGCGTCTGCTCTCGCGGACGAGCACGACCCCGAGACCAGGGGCAGGCACAAGGCCGATCCGATGCCCGATGACGCCGGGCGCCGGGCCGCCGGACTGCTTCGGCGAGCCGGCCGGCTCGCCGGGCCCGCGGGCGGGGGGTTCACGGCGTACGAGGGCGTCACGGGGTATGCCAGGGGGGAGACCACTGCCGAGGAGGCGATTCTCGAGACGGGCGGGGCTCTTGGCGGCGGCATGGCCGGCGGGGCCCTTGCCGGAGCGGCTGCGGGGTCGTTCTTCGGGCCAGTGGGCACGTTCATCGGGGCGGGAATCGGCGCCGGGGTCGGTGCGTGGGCGGGACAGGAAGTCGGCGGCGCGGTGCACGATGCCGTATACGACGCCGGCCCAGATGCGGAAGGAACCGAGGATGGCAACTGAGCCGGACGGTTGCCCGGCCGAGGAAGGCGATCCGCCGTTCTCACGCTGGGCGGACATCAAGAAGCGTTTCGTGGCGAGTTTGTGGCATGACATACAGAACCGGACGCAGTTCCTCCTGGGGGTTGCACTGTTCATCGTCGGCCTGGTCTGGGCGGCGTTCTTCTAGAAGAACTCGCGCGGCCATGCCGGCTGCGGCCGCGTGCCAAGGGTTCCCGCGCCGGGGGTTCCCGCGCCAGCGGCGCGGTCGTATGATTTGCACGATGAACGGCATTAATGATAATGGGACGCCTACTGGTCCTCACGTCGTGCGCGCAGGCCAGGGCGACGTGACGGGCGAACCCGGACTGCTGGACCGGTACCTCATCGAGAGCCAGGTATCCGGCGGCCGGGTCGCGATCGTCGAGCACATCGTGAACCCCAGGACGTTGGCCGCCCCGATGCACCGGCACAGCCGGGAAGACGAATACACATTCGTGCTGGCGGGCACCATCGGCTTCATCGAGGAGGGCGTCGAGATCACGGCGACGCCGGGGGACCTCCTCGCCAAGCCGCGCGGTCGCTGGCACACGTTCTGGAATGCTGGCGACGACGAACTCCGTGTGCTCGAGATCATCGTGCCGGGCGGCCTCGAGGCATTGTTCCGCCGCCTCGCCGAGCCGGGAGGGGGGTACTCGCCCGATACGCTCCCCTCGCTCGCTGCCGAGTACGGCGCGGAGATCGACTTCGAGGCGACGATGCCGCTGGTGGAGCGGCACGGGTTGGCGTTCTAGGAGTGGACGTCGGTCGGGCAAGGGCCCGTCGTCATGATCCAGCGATTGGCCGTCCGACGACCCGGCCGACATAGGCGGTCTCCTGCTGCTGCTCCTGTTCGGCGGCGGCGGCGTCGGGAGGCGGCGTTCGTCCCAGAACCGCGGGGGCGACCTTGACCGGTTCCCCGATGATCTCCGAGGTGTTGGTGGCGTTGGTCAGGTATCCGGCCGGCGTGTGACCGCGTCGGCCCTCGTTCTGTCCGGCCCCTGCCGCGCCCATCATGCCCATCGGCATCATCCCTGCGCGGCTGGCCTGGGAACCACCATGTGACGACGAGAACGCCCCTGCGGGTGCTCCCGCAGGTCCCGAGCCCGCCGACATGCCGCCGCCGCCCGGTACTCCTGCCGTCGGTCCGCCGGTTCCGACGCCGCCCGGGCTCCCGAAGCCCGCCAGGGTGCCTGCGCCACCCATCCTGGCCGCCCCGGCTCCTGCTCCCGCAGCCCCGGCGCCTCCGCCGAGCATTCCGGCAGCGGTACCGAAGCCGCGATCACGCTGGGATCCGTTGCGGATCCCCCGCGCTCCCGCGGCGCCCCCGCCTGCTCCTATTGGCTGCCCGTTCGCTC
>NZ_JAALDZ010000427.1:0-4815 GCF_014145125.1 Dietzia sp. CQ4
GGGCCGGTCGCGTGATGCGACCGGCCCGTCCTCCTTCAGCTCGAGGCCACGCTCAAGCCAGTGACGATCAGGGGTCCAGGGGGTCCCCGTTGTCCTCAGCCGGCGGCTCCTCCTCGACCGGCGGCTCCGGATCGACGGGCCCGTTCCCGCTGCTGCCCAGCGAACCGAGAGACCCGGTCGCGAGGCTGCCGCTGTCCTCGGGGATGACGACCGGCGGGGGCCACCCCTCCTCGAAGGCAGACCACGCGTAGAGCTGGCCGGTGCCCTGCGCGGCGGCGGAGTTGGTGCCCTGCGCGCACATCGTGAAGTAACCGACCAGATCCGAACCGCGGGGCTGGGTGGCCGGCGGCCCGAGTGCGATCGTCCGGGTGACGGTCTGCCCGTTGGTCACCGCGAACGCACCGGTCGTGCCGTACAGCCCCTCGACCTTGGCCCTGGTGTTCTGCTCGGTGATCTGCGAGCGCAGCTGGACGGCTTCGCTCGCCATGTCCCCGAGGCTGCCCTGCGGGAAGAACTGGGTGAGCGGCCACAGGGGCATGGTGATCGTCGACCCCGACGCCGTGATGCTGACCATCTCGGCCCTGACGTTCTGGTAGCGCGAGTAGTACAGCGCCGACATCTCCACGACGGGCGCCGTCGAGACCGTACCGCCGGGTCGGGCACCCGCGACCGTGTCCTGGTTCGGCGCCTCGCAGAAGACGGTGAAACCGAGGTTGTTGGTCATCGAGACCTGGACGGTTCCTGCGGCGCGGTCGACGTTGACGATGTCGACGGCCATTCCCGCGTTGTTGACGACCACGGTGCGACCGTCGCCGTTGTCACCGGGGACCACGGTGACGGTGTTCTGCGCGGCTGCGGTTCCGGCCCCGCCCAGGGCGAGGAGCGCGGTCGCTGCCGCCGCTGTGAAGCCCTTGAGGGCCTTGGAGGTGGACATGAGACTCCTTGAAGTTGGGGTGGGAGGAGGTTACGAGCCGAGGGAGCCCGCGTTGAGACTCCCGGTGCTTTCAGGTGCAGGAGCCGGGTTCGGGTCCACGATGTTCTCGAGTCCGGTGTAGAGGAACCAGTCGTTGGTCACCATGTTGCGGCACATGAACACCGCGGCAGCCCGCCATTCGCCTCGGTCGCCGGTGGCCGGGACACCGAGTGCGGCCGAGTAGTCCACGGTGGCGCCCGCCGGGACGGTGAACTGGAGCGCGTTGTTCACCCGGGGGTCGCCCGTGCGTCCGGCGACCCGTGCCTCGTTGTGCGCCTGCCGCGGACCGGCTTCCGCCGAGCCGATGGCACTGCCCGCGGGGAACACGTCGAGGGCGGATCCGAACGACACCAGGTCGCCGTTGGCATTGGCGTCTGTGGGTCCGGTGAAGACCCGCGTCCGGTAGTACTCCTGGACCTCCGCGGCCGCCGCCGCGGTGGTGACCTGGCCGTACCCGAGCGCGGTGTTCTGCCCGCCGATGTTGAATTGCGGGACCTCACACCGGAAGTTCGCGTCGGTGGTGTTCTCGATCGAGCCGGTGATCTGTGTGGGCGCCTCGCCCTTGTCGTCGACCGTGACGACGAGGGAGGTGTCGTCGACCTTGATGACGTAGCCGCCGGGGTTCCCGCCGGGCACCTGGGCGAGCGCGGGTGCCGCGCCGGCCACGAGGGCCAGTGCGGCAGCCGCAGCGACAGCCCCGCGCACTGCTGTGGTGGTGGTTGAGATCATGCTTCACTGCTCCTGTCGTACCGGTCCTCGTGGAGAGACCGGGGTCCTATCGGATTGCTCTGATCGCGGCGTGACCGCGGGGTTGACTGTCAGCTGCCGAGGCTGCCCGTCGAGGTGTTGGTCGAGTAGGCCGGCTTCACGCCTCCCTCGTAGGCGTGGAAGGCATAACGCTGGCCGGCGATCGTGCAGGTCATGAACACGCCGGTCTGGAAGTCGGCGCGCTGTCCCTGGACGGGATGATCGAGCCGCACGTTCTGCTCGAACGCCGAGGTGGCCGGGATGGTGATGTTCGTCCCGAAGACGCCGTAATGGCCCGCGAGACGCGCCTGTTGCAGGGCTGCCTCGTTCTGGTTGAGGGCGTCCCACTCCGGATTGAAGAACTCGGCCGCGCTTCCGGCCTGGACCTGGGCCGAACCGAGACCGATGTTCTGCGGACCACCCGCGGCCGAGGGCAGGTTGAGGGTCAGGTCAGCGAGTTCGGACAGCGGGTACTGCGTGAAGTAGTCGACCGACCGGGCGACCACCTCGGCGGTGGTGACCGTTGCCGCCGGCCCACCGTCGATCCCGGTGCAGTTGAGGTTGGTGGCGGTGTTGTTCTGCAACACCACCCGGACGGTCCCGGCCTCTTGGTTGAGGGGCTCGACCGAGAGCTGGATCTGGGTGCTGTCGACCGGGTACACGGTCGTGCGGGGGTTGTTCCCCGGGATCTGGGCGTTGGCGGCCGGCGCTGCAGCGGCGACGAACGCCGCGGCCAGTCCGAGCGCCGCGATTCTGGCTGAAGGGTGCCACGTACGTGCCATGGATCGTTCTCCTTAACATTGGCTTAGATCTGGATGAAGTCGGATCCCGGGCCATCAGGGGCGACGACCGGCCTTCGTCTCAGATGGGTAGTCCCGGCAAGTGTGACATGACGCACAGCACTGTCACACCCGCCTTATTATTTAGATCCGATAACAGTTCACCCCAATTTTCACTAGATTCACAACTGACACGTCAGTAACAAAATTGACACATTTCGCTGAATCTGTCCTCTGCCAGCGCATTCTCGGGCCAGATCCTCGAGTTGGGAAGTCGCCGCTAAAAAGCACTCCGTCCAAATAAGACTGCGTATACCATTGGTACTCCCTAGTGGTTTATGTCACACTTCCCCTGTCACGACGTTCGCTCAGCAGACGAACAGACAACCCGAACGCCCGAAACGGGCCGCCGAACGGCCTCCAGCTCCACCCGTCGCACGGCGCTGGACACCTCCGAGATAAAGGACGCCCCATGTTGTTGAAACGCGCTACGGCGCTGGTGGCCGGAGCCACCCTGCCGCTGGCCACCGCCATCGCCCTCGCCCCGGCGGCTGCCGCCCAGAACTCACCGACCACCACGCAGCAGGTGGAGGTCACCTACACCTGCACCCCCGACAATGCGTTGAACATCGGGGGCGTGAACACCTGGACCAACACGGTGGAGGTCACGTACCCGACCTTCGTCTCACCGGGCGAGTTCTTCGACGTCTCGATCCAGCCGGGGCCGATGCAGCCCAACACCGTGCGCGTCGGCCGGATGACCTATGACATCCAGGCGCCGAGCAACGCCGACTACCGCACGCAGACGCTGACGGGCGGGGCGAGCGGGATCACCGCCGGCACGCCCTCGCTGACGGCCGTCAACCCGACCACCAAGGTGACCCAGGCCGGTACCGACGTTCTCCGCATCTGGGGCGGCACATCGGCCCGGTACGGAACGGGGACGGGCAACACCATCAACTCGGGCCTGCAGAAGAACAACAACCAGTCGTTCCAGCTGCCCGAGGTCACCTTCAGCATG
The DNA here is from genome assembly GCF_014145125.1 of Dietzia sp. CQ4. Classification (NCBI taxonomy): domain Bacteria; kingdom Bacillati; phylum Actinomycetota; class Actinomycetes; order Mycobacteriales; family Dietziaceae; genus Dietzia; species Dietzia sp. CQ4. The sequence goes on from NZ_JAALDZ010000427.1 coordinate 3,521, forward strand.
CGCGCGCCGAACACGCCGAGTGAGCAGATCGTCTTCGGTCTGGCCGGGGCGGGGGCCACCGCCGCCACGGATGCGGCGTCGACGCAGTTCCAGTACACCCGAGGGACCACTGCGGGCGGCACCGGCACCACCGGCGCCCAGGTCGAGTGCGCTGTGAGCGCCAATGCGGCTGCGCTCACCACCACCACGATCACCAACGCCCCGTGGGTCCCGTTCGAGTGGAACACCAACCTGAACGTCCAGGCCCAGCCCGGTGCGCTCGACGAGGATTCGCTCGCGGTCAACGTGGTCACCTCGTTCGTCCGCCCAGCGAACAACTTCCCCGAGGGGACGACCGTCCAGATCTTCCGCGATGGTGTCGAGGTCGGTGAGGTCGAGATGCCGGCGTCCGGCACCACTGTCGCCTTCCCGGACGACATCCCGCGTTCCGCTGACACCCAGGTCTACCGCTACACGGCCGTGGTGAACAACACCGACGCGCTCGGCGATACATGGGTCGGTGCGACCGCCACCTCGTCGCCCGTCATCGTCACCGGGACCAACCCCGGTGCCGGCGGCGGGGGCGGTACCGGTTCGCTGGATCCCGGTTCCGTGGTCAACCCGATCGACAGCGCCATCGGCGGCTCGCTCACCTCGAGCCTGTCCGACTCGGCCGGATACGACGTCGCCCCGCTGTCGAGCCCGACCGTCACCGGTCTCCTGAGCTCCGCCAGCTGACACACCCCACATCAGCGAGAGGACCCGTCCGCGCATCCGGCGCGGGCGGGTCCTCTCGTTGCGGAAGGTCAGTCCCGGATATCCGGCGGCAGCTGGAGGCGGGTGGTCTGCTCGACGTCCGGTTCCACGCCCGGGCGCTCACGACCGGAACCCGTGCCGGTCGAGGCCGCAGCCGACGGCTCCGCGTCCGACGCCTCCTCCTCCGGCTCCGCACGGCGATGCTTGCCGCGTCCGGCCCGTGGGGGCGCGGGTGTCACCTCGGGCCGGAGCCACACGGGGGTCTGGTCGTCCGCCGGCTGCGCGTCCGAGGGCTGGGAGTGGCGCCCACCGATCCCCGAGTCGAGATCGGAGCCGCCGTCGATGCGTGCCGCGTCGAACCGCTCCACCTCGGTGCGGATCTCGTCCTCGTCGTCCTCCGACCCGAGCGGTTTGATCCCCGACCCTCCCGTGGCCACGCCCGCGGCCAGCGGCGGGACCGAGGCGTCCTCGGGATAGGCCTGACCGGCACCGCGTGTCGGCCGGGACAGGGGCGGGCGCGCGGGCAGGTGGTCCGCGGCCACGTCCCCGCGGGTCGGCAG
>NZ_JAALDZ010000428.1:0-1604 GCF_014145125.1 Dietzia sp. CQ4
CAGGGCAGGGGGTCGGCCGCAAACTCGGCGGTCTGCTACGCCCTCGGCATCACCAACGTCGACCCGGTGGGCGCGCACCTGCTCTTCGAGCGATTCCTGTCCCCGGAGCGGGACGGTCCGCCCGACATCGACGTGGACATCGAGTCCGGTCGTCGGGAGGAGGCCATCCAGTACGTCTACTCCCGCTACGGGCGGGACCATGCCGCGCAGGTCGCCAATGTCATCACCTACCGGGGGCGGTCGGCCGTGCGGGACGTGGCCCGGGCACTCGGGTACTCCACCGGGCAGCAGGACGCGTGGTCCAAGAGCGTGGACCGGTGGTCGGGTCTGAAGAACCACGAGCGGGAGGCCACCGAGCACACCGTCCCGGCCGACGTGCTGGCGCTGGCCCGCAGACTCGTCGGACTGCCCCGGCACCTCGGCATCCATTCCGGCGGCATGGTGATCTGCGACCGGCCGGTGGCCGACGTGGTGCCCGTCGAATGGGCGCGCATGCCCGGGCGGACGGTCCTGCAGTGGGACAAGGACGACTGCGCGGCGGTCGGTCTGGTCAAGTTCGACATGCTGGGGCTGGGGATGCTCACGGCGCTACACCACGCCATCGACCTCGCGGCCGAGCACAAGGACCTCGAGGTGGACCTGGCCCGACTGGACCTCTCCGATCCCGAGGTCTACGAGATGCTGTGCCGGGGTGATTCCGTGGGGGTGTTCCAGGTGGAGTCGCGGGCGCAGATGGCCACGCTGCCCAGACTCCGGCCGCGGACGTTCTACGACCTCGTGGTGGAGGTGGCGCTCATCCGCCCCGGCCCCATCCAGGGCGGCTCCGTGCACCCCTACATCCGTAGACGCAACGGGCGGGAGGAGGTGGTGTTCGACCACCCCGCGCTCGAGGCGGCCCTGGGGCGGACGCTGGGGATCCCGCTGTTCCAGGAGCAGCTCATGCAGATCGCCACCGAGATCGCCGGGTTCACCGGGGCGGAGGCGGACCAGCTCCGCCGGGCGATGGGGGCCAAGCGCTCACCCGAGCGGATGGCGCGGCTGCGGGAGAGGTTCTTCGCGGGCATGCGTGACCTCCACGGCATCGGCACCAGCCCCCCCGGGACACCGGTCACCGGGCCCGAGGTGGGGGAGCGGATCTGGGAGAAGATGTGCGCGTTCGCCAACTACGGCTTCCCCGAGAGCCACTCCCAGTCCTTCGCGGCGATCGTCTACTACTCGGCGTGGTTCAAGTGCCACCACCCGGCCGTCTTCTGTGCGGCGCTGTTGCGCAGCCAGCCGATGGGGTTCTACTCGCCGCAGTCCCTCGTGGCCGACGCCCGCAGGCACGGCGTCACCGTGCACCGCCCCTGCGTCAACCGCTCGATCGGCGGTGCCACGTGTGAGAACGGGGGTACCGAGGTGCGTCTCGGCCTGGAGTCCGTGCGGGCCATCGGCACCGATCTCGCCACGGCGATCGCCGACGAGCGCGACACCCACGGCCCGTACCTCTCGGCCGCCGACCTCGCCGGCCGCACCGGGCTGACCGTCCGACAGATGGAGGCGCTGGCCACCGCGGGGGCACTCGACGCGCTCGGCGTCGGGGGGCGGCGGGCGGCCCTGTGGTC
>NZ_JAALDZ010000429.1:0-2544 GCF_014145125.1 Dietzia sp. CQ4
TACTCCTCGACCGTCTCCACGACCACCCGGAAGAACCGGTTGAGAACGTCGACGACCTCCGACGCCTCGGACCGCACCGCCATCTCCGTGGACCCGATGATGTCGACGAAGACGACGCCGACATGTGAGGCGCTGCCGCCCAGTTCGGGGTCCCGCTCCTCGGCCGCCTCCGCGACGTCGCGACCCACGTGGCGGCCGAACAGGTCCCGGAGCCGTTCGCGCTCCTGGAGCCCGGCCGCCATACGGTTGAACCCGCGCTGGAGTTCGCCGAGTTCGGTGCCGTCGTAGACCACGACGCGCCGGGAGAGCGCGCCGTCCGTGACGTCCTCCATGGCCCAGCGGAGACTGCGTAGCGGTCCGAGCACCGACCCGGTGGCCAGGGAGATGAGGAGGAATCCGGCGAGGAGCGAGGTGGCGCCGAGCACGATCACGATGACGGCGAGGCGTTCCAGCGACAGGGCCCGGCCCGCCAACGTGTAGATCGCCACGATGATCAGTCCCGCGATCGGAACCCCGCTGCCGACCGCCCAGGACACGCGGAGCCGCGTCATCGCACCCAGGAACCGGCCGCGGGGGACCGGCCCTCCGGCCAGGGCGACCGCGGCGACCGGGCGGAGTCCGAAGTCCGCGAAGAGGAACGCCACACCGCAGACGACCATCCCGGAGAAGACGATCGTGAACCCGACCGACGGGATCGCCTCGGGGTCGATCACCCCGAAGGCGGGCGTGACCACGGCCGCGCCGAGGAGCCACAGAAAGGCCTGGATCAGGGTCATCCGGCCGGGCAGACGGAGAGTCCACACCCGCTCGCGATCCGTGGGTTCGCGGCCGTCGAGGAACCACCCGACACGCCGGTGGACGGCACCACGCACCCAGATCGTCCCCACGATCGTCGCCAGCGCCACATACACCGGGACGACGATCGCGGTGGGGACCATGAACTCACGGGAGGGGAGGGTGGGACCCGGGAGGACGAAGAGGATCAGTACAGCGGCGACGGCCACGCCGACGAGGTTGGAGCCCAGCAGCGTCAGTACGAGCAGGACCCGGACGCGCAGGGTTCTCAGGCGCGGCGACTCGGTCTCCCGCCCGAGCAGCACCGAGCCCAGTTCCGGGCGCCGCAGCAGGGACAGGTCGAGTCGCACGGTCAACATCGTGCCATCTGCGCGCCAGGAAGTGACGACCTCGTCACACTCGGGCCGGGAACAGTGGCCGAGGGCCCGCCGGGGCGTAGGGTGGGCGAGTCGGCCCGCACCACTCTTGCCTCGGGCCGAATCGGATGTCGACCTCCCGTGGTCGCGCACCGGGCGCGTCGCCTCCGAGCGACGTGGCACCCCAGGAGCGCGCCGGGCAAGACGCCCCATCTATGTACGGAGATTCCTCCCTTGTCACGTTCCTTCGCCGATCTCGGCGTTCCTTCATCCCTGCTCGACGTCCTCACGGGCGTCGACATCGTCACCCCCACCCCCATCCAGTCGGCGACGCTGCCCGACGCGATGTCCGGACGCGACGTCCTGGGCCGCGGCCGCACCGGCTCCGGCAAGACCTACGCGTTCTGCCTCCCGCTGGTCACCCGCCTGGCCGCCTCCGCGCCCGCCGGCGGCCGACGTAAGCGCAACTCCCCCCGCGGGCTCATCCTGGCCCCCACCCGCGAGCTCGCCCGTCAGATCGACGAGACCCTCGCGCCGCTGGCCAAGGCGATGGGCCTCAAGACCACCGTGATCTTCGGCGGCGTCTCACAGGGTCGCCAGGTCAGCGCGCTCGACCAGGGCGTCGACATCGTGGTGGCCTGCCCGGGCCGGCTCGAGGACCTCATGGGCCAGAAGCACTGCCGCATGGACTCGATCGAGGTCAGCGTCCTCGACGAGGCGGACCACATGGCCGACCTCGGCTTCCTCCCGGGAGTCACCCGGATCCTGGCGGCCACGCCTCAGGGTGCCCAGCGCCTGCTGTTCTCCGCGACGCTGGACCAGGGTGTGGACAAGCTGGTCCGCAAGTTCCTCGACAACCCGGTCGTGCACGAGGTCGACGACGGCTCCGCCACCCCCGGCGCGACCGCGCACCACGTCTTCCACGTGGACCCGGACGACCGCGTCCGCGCACTGGCGGACCTCGCCGGCGTGAACGAGCGGACCGTCATGTTCACCCGCACCAAGCACGGCGCCAAGCGCCTGGCCAAGCAGCTCTCCGGGCGCGGCGTGACCAGCGTGGACCTGCACGGCAACCTGTCGCAGAACGCACGCGTGCGCAACCTCGACGCGTTCTCCTCCGGCCAGGCGAGCGTGCTCGTGGCCACCGACATCGCCGCGCGCGGCATCCACGTCGACGACGTGGGGCTGGTCGTCCACGCCGATCCGCCCGCCGAGCACAAGGCGTACGTGCACCGCTCGGGCCGGACCGCACGCGCGGGTGCCGTCGGCACCGTGGTCACCGTGGCCACCTCCGACCAGGTCCGTGAGGTGCGATCGCTGCTGCGGTCGGCCGGCGTGACGGCGGGCGAGATCGTGCTCCCGGTGGGCGCCAACGCCGCCACCGCGCTGGCCG
>NZ_JAALDZ010000042.1:0-10528 GCF_014145125.1 Dietzia sp. CQ4
ACGACATCGAGACCGCGCACACCACGGTCGATCAGATGGAGACGGCGGAGAAGAACATCGACCAGCTCTTCCGCATGGAGCAGGGTGACGCCGACGTGCGCCGCCGCCAGCTCGGCGAGCTCCACGAGGACATGCTGGCCGCCGCGCTGGGAACCGAGGACGAGCGTCTCGCCGCCGAGGCCAGGGCCCTCGACGCGCGGGCGGACGAGCTCTCCCGGGACACGCAGGCCGCCGACTTCATGGACCGCTACGCACGGCTGGTGGTGGACTACCGGCTCGTGGTGGAGGCCATCCGGGCCCGTGAGATGGCGGATGTCGAGGCGGCGGACGACGCGGGTGACCGCCACGCGCCGAGGCTGTACGACCGGGACTGGCGCGCCGGCTACGGCTACAACGGCTTCGTGCCGTTCTACGTGGTCTCGAGCTGGCACGCCCACGACGTGCAGGCGGCCCAGGCGGCGAGTTCCACCAACACGAGCTACTCCAACGCCTCGTTCTCCGGTGGCGGCGGGTCGAGCGGGTACTAGACCCCCGGCCCGCCTCAGCCCTCGACGATCTCGACCGACTCGATCGTGTGCACCGTCCGCGGGGCGCCCTGCGGGCTGCCGTCGTCCTCGATCGCCGTGACGGCGTCCATCCCGTCGGTGACGGTGCCGAAGAGGCTGTAGGCCGGCGGCAGGGAGACGCCGGAGTCGCCGGTGACGATGAAGAACTGGGAGCCGTTGGTGTCCGGGCCGGCGTTGGCCATGGCCATGGACCCGATCTCGTACTCGCCCTCGGCGGGGAGCTCGTCGGAGAACTGGTAGCCCGGTCCGCCGCTGCCGGTGCCCTGCGGGTCGCCGCCCTGGATCATGAAGCCGGGGATCACCCGGTGGAAGGTGATGCCCTCGTAGTACTTGTGGCGGGCCAGGAAGACGAAGTTGTTCACCGTCTCCGGCGCCTTGTCCTCGAGCAGGTCCACGGTCACCACGCCGGCGTCGGTGGTGATCACGGCGGAGTAGTCGACCCCGGGGGTCAGACACATCGGCGGGGCGGAGTCGAACGAGGTGATCCGCTCGTCGGTGCCCTCGGCGGGCGGGCACTCGACCGCGTCGGCCGTCCCTCCGTCGGACGCCTCGGCCCCGGTCTGCGTCCCCGCGGTCGTGCCGGTGGCCGCGTCCTCGGCGGGTGAGTCGTCGGTGCCGCACCCGGCGAGCGCCAGGGGCACCGACAGGGCGAGGATGCCCAGGGCGGTGCGGAGGGTCGGACGGGGCCGGGCTGTGGCGGAGAGCTGCATGAGACAAACCTACGTGGCGCGTCCACGCCGCTGAACCCCCGGTTCCGCGTGGTGGGAGGGATCGCCCCGGCCCGCCGGGTACGATCGACCCGGCTTTCGACTAGGGACGGGGACTCATCCATATGCACCACCACGGCCACCACGAACTGGTCGACGAGGTCGAGCGGTCGGTCGCCGGTCTCGCGGACCCGATCGGCCGGGAGTGCCTCCAGCGGGTCATCCTGCCCCGGGCCGGCGAGCCGCTGGACGTGAGATCGCTCTACCTCGCCGAGGCCCCCACCAACGCCCGCCGCGCCCACTCCGCCGGCCGCACCACCCTGAGCGTCGGCGCGGACTCCGAGGTCTCCTTCGCCACCTACTTCAACGCCTTCGCGGCGGCGTACTGGCGTCGCTGGACGATCCTCGGTGAGGTGGTCCTGCGGCTGACGATCCGCGGCGCCGGCCGCGTGGACCTCTACCGGTCCAAGATCGACGGCTCGCGCATCGCGATCACCGGGGACGTCGTGGGCGAGCCGGGCGAGTCGGGGGCGGACCGGGTCACGACGGTCGAGTTCGTCTGCGACCTGGGCCCGTTCGAGGACGGCGGGTGGATCTGGTTCGACCTCACCTCCGACACGGACGTCGAGGTGCTCGCCGGTGGGTGGTACTCGGCCGTGGACGCGCCGGCCACCCGCCCGGACGCGGGCCCGGACGGCACCCCCGATCCGTCGGTGCAGTTACCCAACGACCGCCGGGTGACCGTCGGTATCCCGACCTTCAACCGCCCCGGGGACGCGGTCGCGGCGCTGCGGGCGCTCACCTCCGACCCCGAGGTGGACGCGGTCCTGGACGCGGTGCTCATGCCGGACCAGGGCGACCGCAAGGTGCGTGACGAGCCCGGGTTCGCGGAGGCCGCCGAGTACCTGGGCGAGCGCCTGCGGATCTTCGACCAGCCCAACCTGGGCGGCTCGGGCGGGTACAGCCGCATCATGTACGAGGCCCGGCGGCTCACCGACTCGCCGTACATCCTCTACATGGACGACGACATCGAGATCGAGCCCGACTCGATCCTGCGGGCCCTGGCCTTCGCCCGTTTCTCGCGCGTCCCGATGCTGGTCGGCGGCCAGATGCTCAACCTCCAGGAGCGCAGCCACCTCCACACCATGGGCGAGGTGGTGGGCGCGCACGACTTCATGTGGACCGCCGCCCCGCACGCCGACTACGACTACGACTTCTCCCGGTACCCCCTCACCGACCGGGAGAACCCCAAGGAACTGCACCGCCGGATCGACGTGGACTACAACGGCTGGTGGATGTGCCTCATCCCGCGGGTGGTCGCGGAGAAGATCGGCCAGCCCCTGCCCCTGTTCATCAAGTGGGATGACGCGGAGTACGGCCTGCGGGCGCGCCGCGCCGGCCACCCCACGGTCTCCATGCCGGGTGTGGCGATCTGGCACATGGCGTGGTCGGACAAGGACGACGCGATCGACTGGCAGGCCTACTTCCACCTGCGCAACCGGCTGGTGGTGGCGTCGCTGTACCACGACGGCGACCACAAGGGCATCATGCAGTCGAGCCTCAAGGCGCTGGTCAAGCACCTGGTGTGCCTCGAGTACTCGACGGTGGCCATCCAGATCGAGGCCATCCGCGACTTCCTGCGAGGACCGGAGGCGCTCTACGAGCTGCTGCCGACGGCCCTGCCCAAGGTGCGGGCGATGCGCGCGCGGTTCCCCGACGCCGTGGTGATCCCCTCGGCCGTGGACCTGCCCGCGCCCTCCGGCGGCCCGGCCGGGATCCACTCCGAGCCCCGGGGCCCGGTCCGCAAGGCCCTCGCCCTGGGCAAGGGGCTCATCCACACCCTGAGCCGGGACGACAAGGCGCACCACGAGGTGCCGCAGGCGAACTTCCCGCCCGTGGAGGCGCGCTGGTACTCGCTGAGCCGGGTCGACGGCGCCACCGTCACCACCGCCGACGGGCGCGGGGTGGTCTACCGCAAGCGCGATCGTGAGCAGGCCGGATCGCTGTTCGCCGAGTCGGTGGCCGTGCACAGGGAGCTCTTCCGCCGGTTCCCGGAGATGCGCCGCCGCTACCGTGATGCGCACACCGAACTCGTCACCAAGGAGGCCTGGAGCCGTGTCTTCGACGCCTGAGACCGCACCCGGGCCGGCCGGCCCCGACCACGCCGGCACGGGGCCGACGGTGGAGATCCCCGTCCCGACCGGTGAGGTCCGGTTACTGGCCGGGATCCAACGCCGGCTCCTCGCGGTGCCCGGATCGCGTGAGGCCGCCGTGACGCTCTCGCGCGTCGGGGAGCACGCGCTGGGCTGGATGGCGATCTCGGCGGTCGGCGTGGTGGCCGACCCCGCCCGCCGGAGCCGGTGGGCGATGGTCGGTGTGGGCAGCTTCGGGGCGCACGCCACCTCCGTCGTCATCAAGCGGGTCGTGCGGCGGCGACGGCCGGACCACCCCACCGTCGCGGTGGGGGTGGGCACGCCCTCCTCGCTCAGCTTCCCGTCCTCCCACGCCACGTCCACCACCGCGTTCGCCCTGTTGGCGGGGGCGGTGAGCGGCGTCCCCGTGGCCCCCGCGCTCGTTCCCGTCATGCTGGCGTCCAGGCTCGTCCTGGGCGTCCACTACCCTTCGGATGTGTTCGCCGGCGCCGCGGTCGGCGCGGGCTGCGCTGCGCTCACCCGCGCGGTCTGGCCCACGGACCCCGTCCAGCGCCTGCTGCCGGAGGCGCTGCGTGACGGCGCGCCCGGACCGCGCACCACCCCGACCCCCGAGGAGAATCGATGACCGATCAGACCGGAGTCCCGGCCTCCCGGGGCGGGAGCGATCACCACCTTCTCGGTGCGGAGCCGCACACCGCCAACGAGATCGACCTCGCCGAGGCCGAGGAGGAGGCCAAGGGCTCACCGCCCAAGAACCTGCTCGACGGCATGATCAAGGCCCTCCGGCCACGGCAGTGGGTCAAGAACGTCCTCGTGGTCGCGGCACCCGCCGCGGCCGGGTCGCAGACGCTCACCGACACCTCGGTCCTCTTCTCGGTCTTCATCGCCTTCGTGGCGTTCTGCATGGCGGCCTCGAGCGTGTACCTGATCAACGACGCGATGGACGTCGAGGCGGACCGCGCGCACCCCACCAAGCGGTTCCGTCCCATCGCCGCCGGGGTGCTGCCGGTCGGACTGGCCTACGGCATGGCGGTGGCGCTCATCGTCGCCTCCATCAGCATCTCGGTGCTGTTCACCCACCCGGCGCTGGCGATCGTCGTGGCCGTGTACATCGTGCTGCAGCTCATGTACTGCTTCGGACTCAAGCACCAGCCGGTGCTCGACATCGCGTTCGTCTCCTCCGGTTTCCTGCTCCGCGCGGTGGCGGGCGGCGCGGCGGCCGAGGTCGAGATCTCACAGTGGTTCCTGCTGGTCATGGCGTTCGGCTCCCTGTTCATGGCGGCCGGTAAGCGGTACGCCGAACTGAACCTGCACCTGAGGACCGGGGCCAAGATCCGCAAGGCCCTGGAGAGCTACACCCCGACCTACCTGCGGTTCGTGTGGACGCTGTCGGCGACGGTGCTCGTGCTCTGCTACGCCCTGTGGGCGTACGACCGCGGTTCCGATCCCACCCAGCCGTCCGGCTCGGCCGTGTGGTTGCAGATCTCGATCGTGCCGTTCACCATCGCGGTGCTGCGCTATGCGGTCGACGTCGACGCCGCCCAGGCCGGCGAGCCCGAGGACATCGCGCTCGGGGACCGCGTCCTGCAGGTCCTGGCCGGGTTGTGGGTCCTGACCGTCGTGATCGGCGTCTACCTCGTGCCGTCCTTCGCCTGACCGGGGTGGGCGGGCGATGTCGGAGGTGACGGCGGGGAATCCGGGAGCGGGGCGTCCGGCAGCGGACCGGCCCCCGGCGACCGTGGCCTCGCGGAACCCTGAGCGGATCACCGACCGGATCACGGAGCGGATCACCGAGCGATCCCGGGCCGAGCCGGCCGTCTTCTGGGGCGGCCTCGTCGTGGTGGTGGCGGTGTTCCTCGCCGGCGCGTGGCAGCGCCGGTGGATCGCCGACGACGGGCTGATCGTCCTGCGCACGGTCCGCAACCTCATCGCCGGCAACGGACCCGTGTTCAACGCGGGGGAGCGGGTCGAGTCCAACACCTCCACCCTGTGGACCTATCTCGTCTATCTCACCCACGAGGTCGTCGGCTATCGGCTCGAGCTGGTCGCCCTGGGGTTGGCGCTGACGCTGAGCATGATCGCGGTCACGTGCGCGATGCTCGGCACCCGCGTGATGTACCGGGGCACCCGGCGCGCCCCCGCCGGTGGTCCGATGCTGCTGTTGCCGCTGGGCGTGGTGGTCTACATCATGCTGCCGCCCGCCCGGGACTTCGCGAGCTCGGGCCTGGAGACGGGGCTGGTGATCTGCTGGATCGGCGTCATGTGGCTCGGCCTGCAGCGGTGGGCTCGCGCGCCGCACCGCGAGTACCGGTTCGGTCTACCCGCGGTGGGCACGGCCGCGATGGCGTTCATCGCCGGGCTCGGTCCGCTGGTGCGCCCCGAGTTGGCGCTGGCGGCGGTGGTGTTCCTGGCGCTGCTGGCGGCGTCACAGCAGTCGTGGCGGCATCTGGGCTGGTTGGTCGCCATCGCCGGAACCGTCCCGGTGGTCTACCAGATCTGGCGGATGTCGTACTACGCCCTGCCCTATCCGTTGACGGCCGTCGCCAAGGACGCGGGCGGGTCCAAGTGGGACAAGGGGGCCCAGTACCTGTGGGACCTGCTGTCGCCGTATGTCCTGCTCCTGCCGCTGGCGGTGGTCCTGGTCGCCGGTCTGGTCTCGCTGTGGGCCGTGCGCCGGTCGGACCCCGCCGCGTCCGGGTCCCGGCCTCGCCGGGGCGGGGTGACCGGTGACGACGACGAGGTGGGCGGTCTGCTCCGCCTGCGCGGCCGGGTCCGCTCGACCCCGGTCGTCACGGTCGCCTTCCTCGTGGTGGCCGTGATCATGCTGGCGTACGTCACCCGGGTCGGCGGGGACTTCATGCACGGCCGGGTGCTGCTGCCGTCGGTGTTCCTGTTCCTCCTGCCGGTCTCCGTGGTGCCCCTGCCGGTCGGACCCGCCCGCGGGGCGGACGACGCCCGCGTGCGCCGGGTGGCGGTTCCCGTCGTCGCCGGTGCGTGGCTCGTCGTCGTCGGATGGGCGGTGACCGTCGAGGTGGTCCAGGACCCGTTCCGCGACGAACCGGAGTCCATCACCGCCGCGGGGATCGTCGACGAGCGGCAGTTCTACATCCAGCGGACCGGCCACAAGCACCCGTTGCTCGCGGACGACTACCTCGACTTCCCGCGCATGAGGGCACTGGTGAGAGAGGTCTCGACCAACCGGACGGGGGCGGTATTCCTGCCGGTCCCGGGCTTCCAGGACCGGTGGGACGTGGTGGCCTACGACCGCCCGATGCCCGGACTGCAGCCGTTCGAACTGCCCGACGACCCCATCAAGACGGTCGTGTTCCTCAACCTGGGCATGACCAGTATGAACCTCCCGCTCGACGTGGACGTCTACGACACCGTGGGTCTGGCCTCGCCGTTGGCCGCACACACCGACCGCATGGAGGACGGGCGTATCGGGCACGACAAGTTCCTCCCGTACGACTGGGTGCTCGCGCGCACCGGGGTGGTCGAGGACCCGGTCAACTTCCCGCGATGGATCGACGTGAACTGGGTCAACCAGGCCGAGGTGGCGCTCACCTGCCCCGCGACCGAGGCGCTGATCGACTCGTATTCCGGCCCGTTGACGCTGGAGAAGCGCTGGTCCAACCTGATTAACGCATTCTCATTCGCCGAGTACCGGATCAACAGAATCCCTGCATACGAGGTGCAGAGGTGCGGGTTACCCATGCCTGAGAAAGTGGAGAAGTACCAGGGCACTCGGTAGTGTGGCCCGTACTGTTGTCTCGAATCGATAACAGTAGGGGATCGATCAGGTCCCCGACCTGTAACACCTGTCCCAGAATAAGCGACAGTAACGATGTCGCAGTTCCGGTCCTCCCCTGGTGGGGCCGGTCCGATGGACGTCACCGATGCCCCGGGTCACCTGGGGGCACCAGGAACGAACAAAGGAACCCACGAATGTCCCAGACCACCCTCCGGCGCAAGTTCGCCGCCGGGCTCACCGCCCTGGCGACGGCTGCAGGCCTCGTCGTCGGCGCTCCGGCTCTCGTCGGCGCCCAGGCCACCGAGCAGGGCTCGTCCGCCAGCCTCGGCTCCGCCGGATCGGCAGGATCGGCCGGATCGGGCGACGCGCCGAACGCCGCCCCCGCCTTCCAGCCGGCCGCCGGCAACGAGAACCCGGTGGGCTTCCGGAACTGGCTGCGCCCCGGGTGTACCTGGGATCCGGTCGCCTCCTGGGTCCAGCTGTGCGACGTCTGGTCGCCGGCGATGAACCGCCACATCAAGGTCCAGGTCCAGCCCGCCCGCTTCGGCGGCAACGCCGGCCTGTACCTCCTCGACGGCCTGCGGGCGCGGGACGACTGGAACGCGTGGACGCGTGACGCACAGGCCCAGCGCATCTTCCTCCAGGACAACATCACCCTGGTCATGCCGGTCGGCGGCCAGGTCTCCTTCTACTCCGACTGGGACCGGCCCATCAACCTGGGCGGCAACCTCGTCGAGTACAAGTACGAGACCTTCCTGACCCGCGAGCTCCCCGGGTACCTGAACGCCCACTTCGGCGTGCGCACGGACAACAACGCCATCGCCGGGCTGTCGATGGGCGGGTCCGCCGCCGCGATGCTGGCCGCCAAGCACCGCAACCAGTTCAAGCAGGTCTCGGTGTTCTCCGGCTACATGAACCCCACCGCGCCGGGCATGTACACGATGATCCCGCTGGCGATGTTCGACCAGTGCAAGTGCGACCCGTTCGCCATGTGGGGCCTGCCGGGCTCGCCGCGCTGGGGTCAGAACGACCCGCTGCTCAACGCGGACAAGTTGCGCGACATCCCGATGTACGTCACCGCGGGTTCGGCCATCCCCGGCCGGTACGACCAGCCCTCGAGCCTGCAGGCCGTGTTCAACACCTTCAACGGCATCATCCTCGAGGGTCTGTCGCGCGGATCGACCATCGCGTTCCAGAACACCCTCAACGCCCGGCCCAACCAGGCCACGTTCGACTACCGCACCACCGGCATCCACGGGTGGGGCTACTGGAACGACGACCTGATCGCCGCCCGCTCGGCGCAGATCCTGCCCGTGATGAACGCCTTCGCGTGGTGATCACGGTCGGTTAGCCGACGAATCGGGCTCCGCTCAGCGAGTCCTCACCCGTCACACCGGGGCCCCGTGCGTAGATTCTCGTGCGGGGCCCCGGTCGCTTGCGTGACCACCGGGTTCGGCCGCGGGAGGGGAGCCCGCGGGCGGACGACGGACCAGGGCCCCGGGCAGAAGCTGTCCGGGTCGCGCTCGCGGCCCGTTCACCGAGACGTTCGGCGACGACGCGGCAAGGAAGAGAACCTCACATGGCGACCCCCAGCGCACACGCGAGCCCCCGCACCCGGTGGGCGTCCCTCCTGGCGGCCCCACTCGTGGTGGGAATGGTGGGCTCCGGCCTCATCGTCCCTCCGGCTGCGGGCGCCCAGGAGACCCCGGTCCGGGTGACCCCGGGTCAGGAGACTCCCGCCCAGGGCTCCCCGGTCCAGGCCTCCCCGGCACAGACCGGTCCCGGCCAGGAGGACCCGGCCCGGCAGGCCCCCGGGAACCGGGTGGACTCCCCCTCCCTGAGCGTGCCGACGACCCTCCCGACCGGAGTCCGCCTGGACAAGGTCGAGTGGAAGACGGCCAACCGGGTCGCACTGTGGGTGCAGTCCCCGGCCATGGAGCAGGCCATCCAGGTGCAGCTCATGCTCCCGGCCCAGTGGAACGCCGAGCCGGAACGCACGTACCCCTCCCTGCTCCTGCTCGACGGCCTGCGGGCGCGCAACGACGCCAGCGGGTGGACCCTCGAGACCAAGATCTCCCAGTTCTTCGACGCCAAGAACGCGATCATCGTGCTCCCCGTCGGCGGCGAATCGAGTTTCTACACGGACTGGGTCGCGGACGCCAACGGCTCGGCCTACCAGTGGGAGACGTTCCTCATGGAGGAGCTGCCGCCGCTACTGGCCCGCGACTGGCGGGTGAACGACAAGCACGGCGTGGCCGGGCTGTCGATGGGTGGCACGGCCGCGATGATGCTCTCGCAGCGCTACCCGGACTACTTCCAGTTCGCGGCGAGCTACTCGGGCTTCCTCGACACCACGAGCTTCGGCATGCCCGAGGCCATCAAGGTGGCCATGCAGGACGCCGGCGGGTATCAGGCGGAGAGCATGTGGGGACCCCTCGGCTCGGCCAGGTGGCAGGAGCAGGACCCCAAGCTCCACGCGGACAAGCTCCGCGGCCAGAGCGTCTACGTGTCCGCGGGAAGCGGGAACACCGGTCCGTGGGACCAGCCGTCGGGTCTGCCGGACATCCCCACCAACTTCCCGGGCTACGGGCTCGAGCTGCTGTCGCGGATGACCACCCAGACCTTCGTCAACAAGGCCCGCGGGGCCGGCGTCGAGGTGACCGCCAACTTCCGGCCCTCGGGCACGCACACGTGGCCGTACTGGCAGTTCGAGATGATGCAGTCGTGGCCCCAGTTCGCGGGCGCCGTCGAGATCGAGAACGTCGAGCCCCCGTGCGCGGCGCAGGGTGAGATCGCCCGGGTCGCCGAGCGTCAGCCCGGTCTGGGCCCGTGTCTGACGGGCGAGTACGACGTCAAGGGCGGCAAGGCCACCGACTTCCGCTTCGGCCGCGTCTTCTGGTCGCAGCAGACGGGCGCGCACTCGGTCCTCGGGGCCATCGGCGCCGCCTACCAGGCCGAGGGCGGACCGGACGGCCCGCTGGGGCTGCCCACCTCGGGCGAGACCACCACGCCTGACGGCAGGGGCCGGTTCACCCAGTTCCAGAACGGGGTCATCTACTGGTCGCCGACCACCGGGGCGCACGCGATCCGCGGGGCGATCCGGTCGATGTGGCAGGAGCGCGGCGCCGAGCGCGGCGACCTCGGCTACCCGACCACCGACGAGATCACCAACCCGAACAAGCCCGGCGTGGTCCAGGGCTTCCAGGGCGGCACCGTCTACTGGTCCTCCGCCACGGGCCCCAGGGTCGTCGAGGGCGCCATCCTGACCACCTACCGGGAGGCCGGCGCGGAGAACTCTGAACTCGGGTACCCGACCACCGACGAGATCTCCCTGACCACGCGCAACGGCGC
>NZ_JAALDZ010000430.1:0-1968 GCF_014145125.1 Dietzia sp. CQ4
CCCGGTGGAGCCCACGAGCATCGTCGGGGTGATCCCGAGGTTCGCCCCGTCCGCCACCAGTGCCCGGCCCTCGTCCGTCGACAGCGCGGCTCCCATCGCCTCGGCGTCCGCGAAGAACAACTGGGCCATCAGGTGGAACTCGGGTGCGGAGCCGTCCGGGCCGGGCAGGAAGCGTGTGACCTTGGCGTCGTCGAGGCCCGGAACCGCGCGGGCGAGGGGGATGTGGGTCCCGTCGTAGTACTCGTCGAACTTCTCGACGTCGTCGGGGGTTCCGTAGAGGACGGTGAGGGTGATCAAGGGGGTCCTTTCGAGGGGCGCTCCATCCGGTCGTCCGGAGGGTCGCGCACCGGGGATGATGCCGCAGTCGGTCGGGTGGGGAGACGGATTCGCCGGTTGTGGTCGGAGTCCGGATCGGTCGGACCGGCTCCCGATGTGCCAGCATGGTCCCCAGAGTCCCGTGGACGGGTCTCCCGGACGAGGGGCGCCGTACCCGGAGCGCGACAAGACGGCCCGCCGGAGGCTGTCATGGCGTGGTTCGTACTCGTTCTGTCCGGGATCCTCGAGGCGGTGTGGGCCACCGCGTTGGGCAGATCCGAGGGCTTCACCCGGCTCGTCCCGTCCGTGGTGTTCGGGGTCGCCCTGGTCGTGAGCATGGCCGGGTTGGCCTACGCGATGAGAGGCCTCCCGGTGGGAACCGCCTACGCCGTGTGGGTCGGCATCGGCGCCTCCCTCACCGTGCTGTACGCCATGGCCACCGGCGCGGAACCGGTCTCGCCGGCCAAGGTGGTCTTCCTCCTGGTGATCATCGGCGGGGTGGTCGGACTCAAGACCGCTGCGTGACCGCCTCGTCACCGCGCCGCCGGGGTCTACGGTGAGGTGATGAGATCGCGTGCGGCCGGACCACTGGTCGGCCTGGGACTCGTCTACGGGGCCGGGGCCGGACTGATCATCGGGCTCGCGGTCGCCGGCCCGACCGGCCTGGCCCCGGGCCTGGTCATCGGCGCCGGCCTCGGTGCGGTCGCCGGGAACGTGGCGGAACTCGGGCGTACGGTGGTCCGGAGGCAGGCCCACCGACCCGAGACCCCTCGTGGTCTGCACCGTCATCGACGTCTCCCGAGAGGACCGGTCCACCCATGACCTCCATCACCACAGTCGACCGCGGACCGCGCGTCGTCGCCCGGCGCGTCACCGTCAACGCCCCCGCCGACGAGTTGTTCGCGCTGGTCAACGACCCCGCGAAGCACGGCCTCGTCGACGGATCGGGGACGGTCCGCGACAACGTCAAGGGCCCGTCCGCCCTGTCCGAGGGCGCGAAGTTCACCACGAGGATGCGGATGTACGGCGTCCCGTACCGCATCACCTCCACCGTGACCGAGCATGTCGACACCCCGGAGCTCAAGGTCGTCGAGTGGGCCCACCCCGCCGGGCACCGCTGGCGCTGGGAGTTCACCCCGACCGCCGACGGGCGGACCGAGGTCACCGAGAGCTTCGACAACCGTCAGTCGAAGATCGGGCGGGTCATGGAGCGCGTCGGGATGGCGGAGAAGAACGCCGGCGGGATCACCGAGACGCTCTCGCGCCTGGCCGCGAGGTACGAGTCGAACCGCTGACGATCCGGCCGCGCGCCGCGGGCCAGGCGCGGTCTAGGCGCGCGTGAGGAGCAGCGGAGCCGCGGCGATCCGGGACCACGGGCCACCGACGAAGGTCAACCCCAGGAGCCGGCGGTCGTCCAGCGCACGGAACTCGTCGCGGACCCAGCGCCACGGCACGGGCCCGTCCGAGCCGTACGAGCAGACGATCGTCGGCCGGCCGTCCGACCAGGACGACTCCACCGTGACCCGCATCGGCAGGGCCTCGCGCAGAGCTCCGCGGCCGTCGTCGAGCAGGTTGACCGCGGTGCCGTCGGCGGCGATGCGTTTGCCGCGCCACCCGGGCATCCCGCCCAGGGCGATGGCCCGGGGCGCGACC
>NZ_JAALDZ010000431.1:0-1207 GCF_014145125.1 Dietzia sp. CQ4
GATCTGATGCGCGAGCTGCTGCAGACCATGATCAACGCCCTGCTGTCCGCGGACGCCGACGCCGTGTGCGGCGCCGAGTGGAACGCCCGCTCGTCAGAGCGCACCAACTACCGCAACGGTTATCGCCACCGGCCCCTGGATACCCGGGTCGGCACCGTCGACGTCGCCATCCCCAAGCTCCGCTCGGGCTCCTACTTTCCCGAGTGGCTGCTCGAGCGTCGCAAGCGGGCCGAATCCGCGCTGATCACCGTCGTGGCGGACTGCTACCTGGCCGGGGTCTCCACCCGCCGGATGGACAAGCTGGTCAAAACTCTCGGCATCGACTCGCTGTCCAAGTCCCAGGTCTCCCGCATGGCCGAAGACCTCGATGAGCAGGTCGCGGCGTTCCGGCACCGGCGCCTGGACGAGGCCGGACCGTTCACGTTCGTCACCGCCGATGCGCTGACGATCAAGGTCCGGGAGAACAAGCAGGTCGTCAAAGCCTCGGTGCTGCTGGCCACCGGGGTCAACGGTGACGGCCACCGCGAGGTCCTGGGCATGCAAGTCGCCACCAGCGAGACGAAGGCCTCGTGGAACACCTTCTTCGCCGACCTGGTGGCCCGTGGCCTGGGCGGAGTCCGGCTGGTGACCTCCGATGCCCACGCCGGGCTGATCGAGGCGATCGCGGCGAACCTGCCCGGGGCCGCCTGGCAGCGCTGTCGCACCCACTACGCCGCAAACCTCATGGCCGCGTGCCCCAAGTCGATGTGGCCGGCCGTGAAGGCGATGCTGCATAGCGTCTACGACCAGCCCACCGCCGAGGCTGTCAATGCCCAGTTCGACCGGCTCTTGGACTACACCGAAGGCAGACTGCCCGAGGTTGCTGACCACCTCGGCGATGCCCGCGAGGACCTGCTGGCGTTTATCGCGTTCCCCGACGATGTGTGGCGGCAGATCTGGTCCAACAACCCCACCGAGCGGCTCAACCGGGAGATCCGACGCCGCACCGACGTGGTCGGGATCTTCCCGAACCGGGATGCCATCGTTCGCCTCATCGGCGCCGTCCTGGCCGAGCAGACCGACGAATGGGCCGAAGGCCGCCGCTACCTCGGTCTCGAAGTCCTCAGCCGCTGCCGACTCACCCTGACCACCGACCCCGCCACCAGCTCGCCGACGGAGGTGAGCACCGATGACCTGATGCAACTACCCGCCTGACCACCCACGAAGG
>NZ_JAALDZ010000432.1:0-2044 GCF_014145125.1 Dietzia sp. CQ4
GACGTCCTGCCGCCCGAGGGCGCGGGGTGGACCGCGGTCGAGTCGGCCGCCGTGGAGTCGGCGGTGCTGCGCGGCGCGCTCGCCCGCGCTGTCCAGTGCGTGGGGGCCTCGGAGGGGATGCTCGAGTCGGCCATCGCCCACTCGACGGAACGCAACCAGTTCGGTCGGGCACTCGCCAAGTTCCAGTCCGTGCAGAACCTGGTGGTGGACATCGCCGCCGAGACCGTCCTGGCGCGCGCGGCGGTCGACCAGGCCGTCGCCGACGCCATGGCCACCGACCTCTGCGGGCCGCTGTCGGGTTTCCGGGTGGCCGTGGCCCGCAGTGTGGCCTCGCAGGCCGTCGCGGTCGCCGTCCGCAACGCCCACCAGGTCCACGGGGCCATCGGCACCACGCACGAACACACCCTGCACCGCCTGACCCTGCCCGCTCTGCAGTGGCGCGGTGAGTTCGGATCCGCGGCCTTCTGGGAGGCCCTGCTCACCGACGCCGCCGTCGCCGGGGGGATGGACGGCGCATGGCCCATGGTCGTCGAGGGCACTGCCGTCGAGAGCGCCGCGGCCACGTGGCTCGACCGGGTCACCCTCGGCCGGGTCGGTGGCGACGGTGGGGGCCACGGCCGCGCACCGGGAGTCTGAGTCCGTGACCGAGCCGCACCCGACCGAGCCGCATCCGACCGAGCCGCACCCGACCGAGCCCCCACGGACCGGTGCCCTCACCGACATCCGCGTCGTGGATCTGGCCCGGGTCCTCGCTGGACCGTTGTGCGGCCAGATGCTGGCCGACCACGGCGCCGACGTGATCAAGGTCGAACCGCCGGGCGGGGACGAGACCCGCGGCTGGGGGCCACCCTTCGTGCGGGACGACCACAGCGCGTACTTCGACGGGCTCAACCGCAACAAACGGAACATCAGCCTGGACCTGCGCAGCGACGACGGGCAGGCGGTCCTGGGGAGGCTGCTCGCCGACGCCGACGTGCTCATCGAGAACTTCAAGGCCGGCACCCTGGAGAAGTGGGGGTTCGGTGACGACGAGCTCGCCGAGCGCTTCCCGCGTCTGGTCCACTGCCGCATCACCGGTTACGGGGTCGACGGACCGCTCGGAGGCGCACCCGGGTACGACGCGGTCCTCCAGGGGCTCTCGGGGCTGATGAGTATCAACGGCGAGCCCGACGGTGCGGCCATGCGCATCGGGATCCCGCTGGTGGACATCGTCACCAGCCTCAACGCGATGAGTGGCATCCTCATGGCGCTGCACGTGCGGGCCGCGACCGGCCGCGGCCAGCTCGTCGACCTGGCGCTGCTCGACAACGCGGTGTCGATCCTGCACCCGCACGCCGGAACGTGGTTCGCCACGGGCGAGGCCCCGGTGCGCACCGGTGTCGCGCACCCGACCATCTGTCCGTACGAGACCTTCACCTGCTCGGACGGACCGTTCTTCATCGGCGCCGGAAACGATCGTCAGTTCCGGGCGCTGGCGGAGGCGTTGGACGCGCCCGCGCTGGTCGACGACCCCCGCTTCCTCACGAACCCGGACCGCCTGGAGCACTCGGAGGAGCTGCGCGAGATCCTCGGTGGTCTCGTCGCAGGCCTCCGTCGCGACGACCTCGCGGATCGACTCCGCGCGGTGGGGGTGCCCTCCGGGGCGGTGAACCACGTGGGTGAGGCGCTGTCCATGCCCCAGGTACTGCATCGCGACATGGTCGTCGAGCGCGACGGGTACCGCAGTGTCGGCATCCCGATCAAGCTCTCCGACACCCCGGGATCCGTGCGGTTCGGTCCCCGCCCCCACGGTGCGGACACCGGGCCCGTACTGGCGGAACTGGGGCTCGACAGGGCGGCGCACACCGAGCCCGGCGGCCGCTGACCGGCAGGGCACAATCTCGGTACGCTCGGGTGGTAGTACCGAGAAAGGTCGACCCGTGGAATTCCTCCTCATCGCCGCAGTGATCGCGGTGGCCGTCGCCGTCGTCTCCCGCAGCCAGAACAAGGGCCAGACGCAGCTGCAGGCGCACGACAACCGCCATCTCGAGGACCATCGCGCCGA
>NZ_JAALDZ010000433.1:0-3535 GCF_014145125.1 Dietzia sp. CQ4
CGGATCGCCGGACTAGGCGTACCCACTAGCCCTATCTGCCAATCAGGCTTCGGGTTCGGACCAGGATTGTGCCCCCCGCTTGGCAGATTTCCCTGGCGGCAGGGTGCGCCGCGCCACCAGGGAGCGTCGCATCAGGTCAAGTCAGTCTGACCACGCCTAGACTTCCCGAGAAATCGCCATCAAGTCGCCGCTCGCACATCCTCGCACGCGGCAACGCAATCCGGCTTGGACGATGGGGGGGCTTTGCACCAGCCGAATCTATACCTCCGTTCAACACCTATTGATCCGAGGATCGGACAGAATGACTGACGGTTCACAGACCGCAAGCAGGAGGCGTAGAACGGTGGGGGTAGGTGAAGTTAGAACTCCGTATACAACCTGGACTCCAACATTTCTGCACTGGCAGGAGATTTCCGACCTCGTTCCCGTCAGTGGACACTCCGAAGTCTTTACTTGCACACCAGAGAACCGCACAGAAATAATGCTGGAGGCGGCGACCGCTTGCAGCAGAATTCAACAATCCAACCTAAGGTAAATCTACCCGTTAGTGCCTAGTTCGTTCTTTGAAGAACTTAAAAAAGATCACATCTCCTCGCCACTCGACCTTCACCGAACTCTTTGTCTCGCTAGTGCCGCGGTTGCCGCCGCAGGCGTTGACTCCTTGCCCGAAGACGAATTGAATCGTCGGGCAATTTCGTCCCTATTCTTGCTTTCCCCAGACGAATTCTACCTCGTCGTCGATGTTCAACTGAGGGCCCGCGATCGTAAATTCGCCGAACCCTACTACTTCGACAATTCGGGATATGAACTCAAGATCGCCCTTCCTGAAGCGTTAAACTATGCAGAAAAACTAGCTTACAAGAAGGCACTGAAGCGTCTACTAAAACACTTAGTGAAATTCCCCAGTGAGTGGCGGAATATCCACCCAGGATTATTCGAGAAACTCGAGTTCATAGACTTCTCCCTAGCAGACTTGATTAGAGACCTTTACCCCGAGTACGAAATTCGATGGGACCTCGTGGGGGCCTCAAAGCCTCCTTCCTTGGATTTCCCGTATAGGCAGCGTCCACGACTCCAGGCGGTCGACAAGGCATCCTAGACGGTTCTTGAACTGGTCGCGCCCTCTTCGTGAGTAATTGCGCCGAATATTCCCCGAAGCACCGTATTAGTACCCCCAGTCGGACTCGAACCGACACTGAAACGGTTTTAAGCCGTCTGCCTCTGCCAATTGGGCTATGGGGGCTAGACCCCGCCGAGGCGAGGCCGGAGGGCGCGCGGCGCGCCGTGGGCCGTGCTAGCCGGCCAGGCGGGTCAACACCGACATCGCGATGCCGTCCAGGATGTCCTTCTCACTCACCGTGAGTTCGGACAACCCCGCACGTTCTGCCATCACATCACACAGCGCCTGGACCACGATGGAGCCCCCGCCGATCACGTCCGCTCGGCCCGGGTGCATTGGCCCCAGACTGCGGCGCTCGGTGACGGACTGGCTCACAAGGCGGTCGCAGACCTCCCGCATCCGGTCCAACGGAAGGATTCTGCCGTGGATCCGCTCAGGGTCGTACTCCCCCAGTCCCTGCGCCAGCGCACTCAACGTGGTGAACGTGCCTGCCACACCCACCCAGCGGGCAGCCCGGCCCACGGGCACGTCGCCGGCCTCGGCCAGCGAGTCGGCGATCACGGCCCGGGCCGCGGCGATCTCGGACTCAGTTGGCGGGTCCGAGTGGAGCACACGCTCGGTGAGGCGCACGCAGCCCACGTCCAGGCTGCGGGCACCGAGGATCTGTACCTGACCACGAACGAGCTCGCCCACCACGATCTCGGTCGACCCGCCGCCGAGATCGGTCACCACGAATGGCCCGCCGGACGGGTCGAGGTCAATCACCCCGCCGGCGAAGGTCAGCTCGGCCTCGGTCTGCCCACTGATCACCTCGGCCACCGCACCCGGGAAGTGCGCACCGAGCACCTCGGCGGTCATGTCGAAGAACTCGTCTTTGTTGCTGGCGTCGCGGGTGGCGGAAGTGGCGACCATGCGGACGGACTTCACGCCGAGCTCGGCCATCGTGGCCGCGTAGTCAGTGAGGGCAGTGCGGCACCGCGAGATCGCTTCGGTCGACAGCCGGCCGGTGGCGTCCACGCCCTCGCCGAGTCGGATGATCCGCATCTCGCGGTGGACGTCCGTGAGTCCGGGCTGGCCGGGCACGCCCTCGGCGACGAGCAGTCGGATGGAGTTGGTGCCACAGTCGACTGCTCCAACACGAACAGTCCCCACCCGGACAGCGCCACCGGGAGGAGTCGCGGTCACTCCTGCTCCTGCGCGTAGTAGTCGGGCACGCCCAGCTCCTCGGGCGTGGGCCAGTCCTCGGGAAGCGCGTTGCCGCGCAGTCCGGCCTCGCAGGCCAGGGCCACGGACTCGTCGCCCAGCCACACCACGCCCGGCCCCTCGGCCAGCGCGTAGGCCATCAGCACGTGCAGGCACTTGACCCGCTCGGGCATGCCGCCACCGGAGAAGTCGGTACCGAGGTCCTCGATCTCGTTGCGCTGGGACAGATACCGCTCGTGCGCCTGCGTGTAGTTCAGGGCCATCTCGGGGTCGGCGGTCAACCTCGTCGTCATCCCCCTCATGATCCCCGCGGATTCCTGCCGACTCGCCTCGGCGGTGAGCCGCGGATCGGTGAGGTAGTACAGCGTGGGGAACGGGGTGCCGTCCTCCAGCCGCGGCGCGGTCTTGACCACCCCGGGCCTGCCGTCGGGGCTGCGGTAGGACACCTCCAGCACCCCGCGCGGCCGCCGGCCCAGCTGGGCCTCGATCGCGTCGAGATCGTCACTGGACACGCTGTGTTCGGCGCTCACGCTGGGGGGTCCTCCTGTGGTTGGGGTTGCGGTGCGTCGCTGCCCGGGGAATCGACGCCGAGGTGCCCGCGTCGGGGATCGACCGGAACGGCCGGGGTGTCGGGGCCGCCGGGGATGCTGGTGCCCTCGAGGACCGACGTACCCCCGGGGAGACTCGAGTTCTCCGGGAAAATGGGATCGGCGGGCACGGAGATGGAGTCCCACACCCGCGTCTGCCACGGGAGCGCCGCCAACTCCGCGGCCCGCTGCTCGGCCGCCGCCTGCTCCACCGGATCCACCGGGCTCACCCGGTACGGGGTCTCCCCCGGCTTGACGGCACCGAAGCGGATGCGGGCCTGCTGCTCGATGTACGCCGGATCGGCGAGCAGTTGCTCCTCGGCCTCGAGCTCGGCGATCGTGGCCTGCAGCGCGGCCCGCTCCTGCGCCACCGCCTTCTCGTCCGAGAGGAACTGATAGTGATTGCGCAGGGGGAACGACACCGTCACCAGCAGAATGATGGCGACGACGGCGAGGAGACCGATCCGCCGAGGCGTGTAGTTCCGCGGGCCCAGCACGGTGTCCGAGAGATCGGTCCGCGTGGTGAGCCGGTGGGCCTCCGGATGCGCGGTCGAGCCCACCCGGCCGGAGCGGGCCGAGGCGGGCACCGGCCGGTCCCGCTCCCGGCTCGGCGTGCGCCGCTGGG
>NZ_JAALDZ010000434.1:0-1265 GCF_014145125.1 Dietzia sp. CQ4
GGGGGGCCGCTCTGTCTCAGAGTAACGGCGGGGTAACGGCGATGCAGCCAGCACGGGGCCGAGGCGGCCGCCTGGCTGACCTGCCGCCGGCTGCCGGACGATGCCAGGCGGCGGGTTCGTGGCGTTGGTTGATCGTCCCGGAGATAGGCGAGGGGCCCGGTCTGACGACCGGGCCCTACACATATCGGAAACCCCGGCTTTCGCCGACGACCGCCAACTGCCATGGCGGGCGATTTCTCATCTCGCCCCCTGGGGGCGAGGCGGCGTTGCCCGAGGGCCGCGCCTAAGGCGGACGGTAACACCCACCCTTGCCGCCAGGGGGCGGGGGACTTCGGCCGCCCGCCCCGGGCCGTTCCTCGACGCCGACCCCGGCACCGAAAGCGCAGGTGACTACCGGTGCTTGGGGAGCTGATTGTGACGGAGGTGAGGAGTAGTTTCAGGGTGTCCACTTCGGGCGGGACTAACCACCCTGCCCCCGATCCCGGGAGGGAATCATGACTGTTTCTGCTGTCCTTAACGGCGCGGAGTCGTCGTCACCGACTGCTGCGATTTGCCCCACCTACAAGGAGGCTCCCGCCCTGGAGGGCTTCCCTGCGCAAGGGGAGCTGGTGACCTATGTGCCAGACCTCGGCCCGTCTAAGCGGGGCTGGGTCTGGGTGTGTGCCGAGACGGCCGATACGTCCGGGGAGGGTGGAATACGCCGCGTGAGCGCGGTGCTGTTTGATCCCCGCTCGGAGGGCAGCCGCTACACCGTGCTGAGGGGAGTCTCGGCTGGGCAGCTGGTGCCGGTCCCGGAGGGCTCTGTCGGCCCCGTGAAGGGCGCGCCGCTGCACTTTCCTGCTCTGGCGGCGCTGGCGGTGCAGAACTTCGAGCTGCAGCGTGCCCACGAGGCGTGGATGGAGAACATCGTCTCGGAGGCGCAGGAGTGGGCCGATCGGCACAACATGTGCTCAGCGTTCGAGGAGTTCATGCACGATCACGATCTTGCCGGCCGCGAGCGCGAGCTGGAGTTCTCCGTGCGGGTGGTGGTAACCGTCTCGGTTCCGGTGACGAGTCGGCTCAGCGAGCAGGAGGCGCGCGATTCCATCGATAGTGCCGCGGTGCTGGAGGCGATCAAGGAGGCGGGCCTGAGCTCGTATGACTGGGAGCTCGAGGAGTGATCGACTCCGTCACGGCTTAGACCCCGGTAGGGGTCTGGGGCCCTCCAGGCGGGGCGCGCAGCGTCCCACCTGGAGGGCTCTACAGGGGTGGTGGGCGGCACGCCC
>NZ_JAALDZ010000435.1:0-2648 GCF_014145125.1 Dietzia sp. CQ4
GACTCTGGACCCGGACCGACGTCCCCGCCGACGCCGCGGAGGCCTTCCGCGGTGCCGGCGACATCGTGGCCGAGCAGGCCCGCTGGTGGGCCGAGCGGGCCGCCGGAGCCCGGCGGGACGCCCTCGCGGTCACCTACCGGGAGATCGCGGAGGCGGCCTCCGAGGAGTTCGTCGGCCAGTACGCGGGCGACGTCGCCGTCGTCACCGGTGCCGGCAAGGGCTCCATCGCCGCCGCCGTCACCGGAAAGCTCCTGGCGGGAGGGGCCACCGTGGTGGCCACCACCTCGAACCTGGACCAGTCCAAGCTGGCCTTCTTCAAGGACCTCTACCGTTCCCACGCCCGCGGTGGCGCGGCGCTGTGGGTGCTGCCGGCCAACCTCACGTCGTACTCGGACGTCGACGCGCTGGTCGAGTGGGTCGGATCCGAGCACGCCGAGTCGGCCGGTGGCCAGACCACCGTCCTCAAGGCGCCGCTCACGCCGACGCTGCTCTTCCCGTTCGCCGCCCCGCGTGTCCAGGGTTCGATGGCCGACGCCGGCCCGCGGGCCGAGACCGAGATGCGCGTCCTGTTGTGGGGCGTGGAGAAGCTCGTCGCCGGGCTCGGCGCGATCGGCGCCGACACCGACGTCGACTCCCGTCTGCACGTGGTGCTGCCGGGCTCGCCCAACCGCGGGATCTTCGGTGGCGACGGCGCCTACGGCGAGGCCAAGGCCGCGCTCGACGCCATGATCGCCAAGTGGGGCTCGGAGAAGTCCTGGTCCGAGCGCGTGACGTTCGTCCACGCGATCATCGGCTGGGTCCGGGGCACCGGGCTGATGGGCCACAACGATCCGCTCGTCGACGCCGTGGAGGCCGCGGGCGTGTCCACCTGGTCCACCGCGGGGATCGCCGCCGAGCTGCTGGGCTCGTGCACCCCGGACGTCCGTCGGTCCGCCGGCGAGGCGCCCCTCACCGTCGACCTCACCGGGGGTCTCGGCACCGCCGACCTGGACATGGCCGCGCTCGCCGCGGACCGTCCGGCCCCGGTGACCGAGGCCTCGACCGAGGACGCCGACGGGACCCTCGCGGCCCTGCCGTCGCTGCAGACCGTCACCGCCGACGAGCGCCCCGAGTGGGGCCAGGTCACCCAGGACCTCGAGGACATGGTCGTGATCGTGGGCTCCGGCGAGGTCGGGCCCTACGGCAGCGCCCGCACCCGCTTCGAGGTGGAGACCACCGGCGACCTCAGCGCTGCCGGCGTGGTCGAGCTGGCCTGGTCGACCGGGCTCATCACCTGGGAGGACTCGCCGCGCGCCGGCTGGACCGTCACCGGGTCCGGTGACCCGATCGACGAGGCGGACATCGCCGAGCGTTTCCACGACGAGGTGCTCGCCCGGGTGGGCGTGCGCACCTACGCCGACGATTCGCGCGCGGAGATGTTCGACAACGCCTCGCCGCAGCTGACCTCGGTGTTCCTGCCGGAGGACCTGTCCTTCGTCGTGGACGACGAGGGCCAGGCCCGCGCGTACCAGGAGGACGATCCGGAGAACACCGTCGTCACCCGCAGCGAGGACGGCGAGTGGACGGTCACCCGCAAGGCGGGCACCGAGATCCGCGTCCCCCGCCGCACCACGCTCACCCGCATCGTGGGTGGCCAGATCCCCACCGGCTTCGACCCGACCGCATGGGGAATCCCCGCCGACATGGTCTCCGGTATCGACCGGGTGGCGGCGTGGAACCTGGTGGCCACCGTGGATGCCTTCATCTCCTCGGGCTTCACCCCGGCGGAGCTGCTGGCCCACGTGCACCCGGCCGATGTCGCCAACACGCAGGGCACCGGCATGGGCGGCATGACGAGCATGCGCTCGCTCTACATCGACGGGATCCTGGGCCGCAGCCGCGCCAACGACACGCTGCAGGAGGCGCTGCCCAACGTGGTGGCCGCCCACGTCATGCAGTCCTACGTCGGCGGCTACGGCTCGATGGTCCACCCGGTGGCGGCCTGTGCCACCACCGCGGTGAGCGTCGAGGAGGGTTTCGACAAGATCCGCGCCGGTAAGGCCGAGTTCGTGGTGGCCGGCGGGTTCGACGACCTGTCCACCGAGGGCATCCAGGGCTTCGCCGACATGTCCGCCACCGCCGACTCCGCGGCGATGGCCGCCAAGGGGATCGACGAGCGCCACTACAGCCGGGCGAACGACCGGCGACGCGGCGGGTTCGTCGAGTCCCAGGGCGGCGGCACCATCCTGCTGGCCCGTGGCGACGTCGCGGCCCGCATGGGGCTGCCGGTCCACGGGGTGGTGGCCTGGGCGGGGTCGTACGCCGACGGTGCGCACACCTCGATCCCCGCACCGGGGCTCGGCGCGCTCGGCGCGGGCCGTGGTGGAAAGCGGTCGCCGCTGGCCCGGGGTCTCGCAGAGCTCGGCCTGACCGCGGACGACCTGGCCGTGGTGAGCAAGCACGACACCTCGACCAAGGCCAACGACCCCAACGAGTCGGACCTGCACGAGCGGCTCGGGGCGGCGATCGGTCGCTCCGACGGCAACCCGTTGTTCGTCGTCTCGCAGAAGTCGCTCACCGGGCACGCCAAGGGTGGCGCGGCCGCGTTCCAGCTCATCGGGCTGACCCAGATGCTGCGTTCGGGGACACTGCCCCCCAACCGGGCCCTG
>NZ_JAALDZ010000436.1:0-1016 GCF_014145125.1 Dietzia sp. CQ4
ACCGGCCCGGCGCCACCGTCCCCGCGCACACCGCGGGTGTCGCGCGTGCCCCGGGTGGTGCGCCCGCCGGCACCGCTGCGGGCACCCAGGAGGATGCCACCGAGCAGCGCCAGCACGCCCAGCACACCGAGCACGGCCGGCAGGATGCGACCGAACGTGTTGAGCGTGTCGGCGGTCTCCTGGGCGGCGGACTGCGTGATCTCCTTGGTCTCCTCGTTCCAGCCGGACTCGAATCGGACGGCCGTCCGGGTGGGCTCGGCCTTCTCCTCCTCCATGCCCGCCGCGTCGTTGAAGAAGGCCTCGGCCTCGTCCTGGTCCTCGGCGAAGAACTGGTAGATGTTCTCGTTGCCGTTGATCACCTGGCCGGTCTCCGGGTTGACGTACACCGTGCGGGTGTTGGTGTAGTAGCGACGCATGTCGACCTCGCGCTCCGGGTCACCCTCGAGGCCCCACTGGCCCGCGGTCATGCCCTCGCGCCGGTAGCTGGCCAGCACGGCCTCCACGGCGGGGTCGTACCCGTCGGTGATCGAGGCGAAGTGGTCGCGGATCGAGGACCACATGTCGATCGGGCCGAGCTCCTGGCGGAACTCGTACGCGTCGATGCCGCCGACGGTGGTCTCACCGACGAAGGAGATCGGGTTGGTGGTGAAGGTGCTGGCGTCGAAGTAGTCGTAGTCCCGCTGCTCGGTGTCGAACGGGAACTTGTACTGCAGGCCGTTGCGGACGAACCCGGTGGGGGCGGAGTCCTCGGCCCCGGTCGCGACCAACTGCAGGGTGCTCACGGCCTCGTCGATCGGCTCGGCGGTCACGCGGTCCACGGTGACGCGGTCGATCGAGGCGTTGACCAGGCCCTCGACCCCGTCCGACCCGGTCTTGTCCTCGCGGAGCAGCGACTGCGCGGCCTGGAACGTGATCACCTCGGCGTCCGACGGCTCGACCGCCTGGACCCGGCGCTGCGAGTAGAGCGGGATGTCGTTGTCGATGAAGCAGGTGACCGGGAACTGGACCTCGGAGTC
>NZ_JAALDZ010000437.1:0-784 GCF_014145125.1 Dietzia sp. CQ4
CGCCGTCCCCGGGGGCGTCGGCGTCCTCGTCGCCGGCCGCGTCGTCGGCGCTGCACTCCGGCCGGGTGGAGTTGAGCTCGGTCGGCGAGTTGCCGGCCAGGGCCGCGCCCACCAGGACCGCGCCCTGCGTGGTGTCGGTGACGGTGGTGGTGTTGATGTCCAGCGGGGTCTTCTTCTGCGCCGGCACGACGAAGAAGACGAGCGCCAGTGCGATAGTGATGAGGAACGCGCCGAGCCCGACGAGGACCAGTGCGGGCACTGACGACCTCCGTCCCGCGGAACTGCTCTGTCGTGCCATCGGTTGTCCTCCTGGAGTCGCACCCTGGATCCGCCGGTTACCGCCGGGTAGCTTCCCGGGTCGGTCGCCGGACCGGACCATCATCAGGAGAAGATTAACAGTGATGAAGAACGCATTCGCCACCCCCGACCGACAAGTCGGAACTCTCCCGTCCGCCACCGGCTTCGTGCCGGCGCTGGAGGGCTTCCGCGCGGTCGCCGCGCTCTCGGTCCTCACCACTCACGTCGCGTTCCAGACCGGCTCCTCCACGGGGTCGGCGATCAACCGGGTCTGGGGCCGGTTCGACCTGTCCGTGGCGGTCTTCTTCGCCTTGTCCGGGTTCCTGCTGTGGCGCGCCCACGCCCTCCACGCCCGTCGGGGCGGGCCCGGCACCGCGCGGTCCGCGGGGGCCTACCTGCGTTCCCGCCTCGTCCGGATCATGCCGGCCTACCTCGTGGTGGTGGCCGCGGTGTTCCTGCTCATCCCCCGGAACGCGCACAGTTCGGC
>NZ_JAALDZ010000438.1:0-3372 GCF_014145125.1 Dietzia sp. CQ4
GCCCCGCAGCGCGCAGCCCGCAGCCCGCGCGCCCTCCGCCCGATGCCACCGCGCCCGGTATCCGGTTCCGCAGCGGCGGCCCCCCCCGTGGGTGTTCCGGGGAGGTGCCCCCGCGGCCGTCGAGGCGGATGTGCATACTGTCACCACGACTTGCTGATCTCCGGATACGCAGGGGAAGACCGGTGAGAATCCGGCGCTGACCCGCAACGGTGTGCCGTCACCTCGGTGACGACGAGCCCGATTACCTGCCCGGAGGTACGCGACTCTGTCCATCGCCGCGGTCTGCGATCCGGAGTCCTGCACGGTCGGCGGCCGGTGTCGACGGTCGCCCACCTGCGGGTCTCGTGTGTTCGTGGGCACACGACACGATCCGAGGTCTGATCATGTTCCGTCGCCAGTCCAGGTCCACCACGGCGCTCGCCGCGCTGCTCGTCACGGGCGTCGTCGTCGCGGGCTGCTCCCGCGGCGAGGCTCAGGAGAGCGCCACCTCGAATGAGGCGTTCGCCGAGCCGGTGACCATCACCAACTGCGAGCGTGAGTCCACGTTCGACGCCCCGCCCGAGCGCATCATCACGATGAACGCCCACGTCACGGAGACCCTCATCCAGATGGGTGCGGGGGATCGGATCGTCGGCCGGGGCTATGCCGATCGCGAGGACGTCCTGCCGGAGGTCGCCGAGGAACTCGAGGCGATTCCCGGGTTGGCCGAGGAGTACCCCAGCTGGGAGCAGATCGTCGATCTGGAACCCGACCTCGTGGTGGCCGGCATGCGCAGCGCGTTCGACGAGAAGGAGGGCCGGAGCCGGGACGCGCTCGACGCGGCGGGCATCGACACCTTCCTGTTCTCCGAGTACTGCGGCGACGGTTTCCCGGACGTCTCCATGCTCGAGACCGACTTCTCCCAGCTGGGCCGGGTCCTCGGCGTCGAGGAGGGTGCGCAGCAGCTCACCGACCGCATCGTCGACCGGATCGAGTCGGTCCGCGCCACCCTGGACGAGGCCGGGGTGACGGGGACCCCGACGTTCTTCTACGACAGCGGTGAGGCGGAGCCCATGAC
The DNA here is from genome assembly GCF_014145125.1 of Dietzia sp. CQ4. Lineage (NCBI taxonomy): Bacteria > Bacillati > Actinomycetota > Actinomycetes > Mycobacteriales > Dietziaceae > Dietzia > Dietzia sp. CQ4. Next base: position 1,058 of record NZ_JAALDZ010000438.1, read on the forward strand.
GATCGGCGGCGTCGGCATCGGCCAGCTGATCGGCGAGTACGCGGGAGCCGACAACATCTTCATCGAGGGCGACCGGCCCTACCTCAAGACCACGTGGGAGATCCTCGGCGAACGCCGACCGGAGGCGATCGTCGTGCTCGACTACGGGGCCACCAGCGCCGAGGACAAGATCGAGTACCTGCGCAACCAGCCCATCATGGCCACCACGCCGGCGATCCGCGACGACCGCATCGTGGTGGTCCCCCTGGCCGACTTCTTCGAGAGTTCGCGGATGGCGACCTCGGTGGAGACGATCGCCCGCGAGCTCCACCCCGACGCCTTCGGTGGCTGACGTGGCGACGGTCGTCCACGACCGTGGCGGTGGCGCGGGCGATGCGGTGACACCGGCTCCGAGCCGCCCCTCGGCGTCGTCCCGCCTCCCGTCACCGTTCCGCGCCACGAGCCCGTTCCGCACCACCAGCCCGGGCCGCGAGACCGGCCCGCGCCGCGACAGGCGGCCACTCGGACTGGTCCTCGCTCCGCTGCTGGGGCTTCTCGCCCTGGCCGTGGCGGTGGGGGTCTCTCTGGGGTCGGTGTCCATCCCCCTCGGTGACGTCTGGGCGATCGTCGCCCACCGCGTGGCCCCGGGGTCCTTCACCCCGTGGTGGTCCGAGGCCCGCGAGGCGATCGTGATCGAGTCCCGGCTGCCGAGGTCGCTCATGGCGGCGGCGGTGGGCGCGTCCCTCGCGGTGGCGGGAGGCGTCGCCCAGGCTGTCACGCGCAACCCACTGGCCGACCCGTACCTGCTGGGGGTGTCGTCCGGGGCCGGTTTCGGCGTCGTCGTCCTGACCGTCCTGGGCGTGGGTGCCGGGATGTGGGGCGTCTTCACGCTCCCGATGGCCGCTTTCCTCGGCGCCCTGCTGCCACTGGCCGGGGTGGTCCTGGTGGCCCGTCGCGCGCACGACACCACGGCGATCGTGCTGGTGGGGGCGGCCCTGACGATGATGTTCGGCGCGCTCAACACGTTCACGCTGTTGGTGTTGGGCGACGACCACCAACTGGGCACCGTCATGCGCTGGCTGGCCGGCGGGTTCGGTGACGCCGGGTGGACCATGCTCCTGGCCCCGGTCTCGATCCTCGCTGTCGCGGGCGTCCTGGTGATGCTGTCCAGCCGCCACCTGGACCTCCTCCTGACCGGCGACGACGGCGCCACGGCCATGGGCATGAACGTCCCGCGGTTCCGGCTGCTCATGTTGTTGCTGGTCTCGATGCTCACCGCGGGGGCGGTGGCGGTCTCCGGGACCATCGGGTTCATCGGACTGCTCATCCCGCATCTCGCCGGGTACGTCACCGGGCGCACGTCGGCCCGGTTACTGCCGACGGCCGCGGTGCTCGGGGCGGTGGCCCTGGTGCTGGCCGACATCGCGGCCCGGTCCGTCAGCGACGGTGCCGAGCTCCCGGTGGGCGTCGTCACGGGGATCGTGGGGGGTCCGGTGTTCCTGATCATGCTGTGGCGGCGCTACGGAAGGTCGGCGACGTGACCACACTGACCGCGGCCGACGTCTCCACCGACCTCGGGGGTCGCCGGATCCTCGAGGGGGTGGACCTGACCATCGCACCCGGCCGGGTCACCGCGCTGGTGGGCCCCAACGGCAGTGGCAAGACGACCCTGCTGCGCACCTGTTACCGGGCCCTGCCCACGACCGCCGGACTGGTGCGCCTCGACGGCGATGACATCACCTCGCTCCGCCGGCGGGCCCTGGCGCGGACGGTGGGCGTGAGCACCCAGGAGCCGGTCTCGTTGGGTGGCATCACGGTCCGGGAGTCGGTGCGACTGGGCCGGACGGTGGCACGCGGGCTGTTCGAGCCGTTCGGGACCGACGACGCCGAGGTGGTGGACACCGTGCTCGACCGTGTGGGGTTGGCCGGGTTGGCGGCCCGCGACGTCCTGGCCCTGTCGGGGGGCGAACGGCAGCGGGTGTCGATCGCCCGCGCGTTGGCGCAGCAGCCGGAGGTGCTCCTGCTGGACGAGCCCACCAACCACCTCGACCTGCACCAGCAGCTCTCGGTCCTGGCGCTGCTGCGGGAGCTGGCGGCCGGCGGGTTGGCGGTCCTGCTGACGCTCCACGACCTCCGGATGGCCACCGAGTACTGCGACGCGATGGTGGTCCTCGACGAGGGCCGGGTGGTGGCGACCGGTGCGCCCGAGGAGGTGCTCGATCCCGCCCTCCTGGCCGAGGTGTTCAGGGTCCGCGGGCAGGTGCGGCCGCGGCCGGGCGGCGGCCGCACGCTGGACGTCTGGGGACTCGCCGATGAGTGACCCCGCGCCCGGCCCC
>NZ_JAALDZ010000439.1:0-19458 GCF_014145125.1 Dietzia sp. CQ4
GGCGGGGCCTCGTCGTCGTGGGACAGGGCCCCCTCCCCCGCCGACCCGGAGCCGACCGCCGGCGGGGTCCCGCGCGACGCGGCGCCCCCGCGTTGTCTGGTGTCCAGACGCAGGAGGATGAGCGCCGCGGCGAGCAGCACGAGGGCCAGGAGGAACCAGAACACGACCATGTCCACAGAGGGTAGTCAGCGCTGGTGGGGTTACCCGCCAGGCACCGCGGCGCTGCGTGACCTGGACGCGCCCGGGAGGCTGCGGAGGCCCGGGGCTAGCGGGGGTCCTCCCCCAGGGCGATCGGCCGCCGACGATCCGCCGACCACTGCGACCACGACCCCGGGAACAACCTCCCCGCCTCGATCCCGGCCACCTCCATCGCCGCGAGCGCATGGCAGGCGTGGATGCCGGAACCGCAGTAGACCACGGTGTCCTTCCCGCTGGTCACGCCCACGTCGGCGAACATCTGACGGATGCGCTCGGCGGGAAGGAACCGACCGCTCTCGTCGAGGAACGACGAGGTGGGCAGATTGACGGCGCCCGGGATGTGGCCGGCCCGCGAATCCATCGGCTCGGTGTGGCCGGCATAGCGCTCGGCCGCGCGGACGTCGATCAGGACGCCCTCCTCGGGGCTGGCCTGCGTCTCGTCGATGTCAGCCGTGCGCATGTGATCGAGCCTGAAGGTGAAGTCGCCGCGCTCGACCGGGTTGCCCGGCCCCACCGCCAGGTCCTCGCCCTCGGCGATCCACGCCTTGAGACCGCCGTCGAGGAGGTAGACATCCTCCTTGCCGGCCCAGCGCATCAGCCACCAGGCGCGCGCCGCGGAGGTGTTACCGGAGTCGTCGTAGATCACCACGCGACTGTCGTTGTGCACGCCGGCACGGCGCAGGGCGTCCTCGAGATCATCGGGCGAGGGCAGCGGGTGGCGGCCCTCGCGGACGTTGCGCTGGCCCGCGAGCTCGGTGGGCAGATCGACGTACTGCGCACCGGGGATGTGGCCCGAGTAGTAGTGCTCGCGCCCGCGGGCGTCGCCGAGCCGCCAGCGCACGTCGAGGATCACGGGGGTGGGAAGGCTCGCCACGTCGCTGATCAACTCGCGCGCCGTGACGAGGAGGGGACTGACCTGGGTGTCGGATGCGGGTGCGGTGGCTCTGGTCACGGGTCCATGGTAGTCGCGATGACGACGAGGCGGATCCCCTCATCGGGGACTGATCCGTCACTCCGCGGGCGCGGGGGCGAGGGCGGGGGCGGTCACGCGGAGTCGAGTTGGCGGACAGGATTCGCGTCGGGAGCGGTCCCGATCGCATCTCCTGCCCGCCAACTCATGGCCACCAGTTCGTGGCCGCCGGCTCAGGCGACGGGCGTCAGCTCAGCGTGAGCGACTCGCCGTCTTCCGCGAGCGAGACCCGCACGGTGTCGCCGTCGCGGATGTCGCCGCCGAGCAGGGCCCGGGCCAGCTTGTCGCCGATCGCCTGCTGCACCAGCCGGCGCAGCGGGCGGGCGCCGTAGGCCGGGTCGTACCCGCGCCGCGCCAGCCACCCCTTGGCCGCGTCGTCGACCTCGAGGGTCAGTCGCCGACCCTTGAGCCGCCGCGCGAGCTCGTCGATCTGGATGTCGACGATCGACTCGAGCTGCTCCTCGCTGAGCGAGTCGAACATCACCACGTCGTCGAGCCGGTTGATGAACTCCGGCTTGAAGGCGCGCTTGACCGCGTCCATCGTCTGCTCCCGCGAGCCACCCGCCCCCAGGTTGGAGGTGAGCACGAGGATCGTGTTACGGAAGTCGACCGTGCGCCCCTGGCCGTCGGTGAGACGGCCGTCGTCGAGCACCTGCAGCAGGATGTCGAAGACGTCCGGGTGCGCCTTCTCGACCTCGTCGAGCAGGACGATCGTGTACGGACGCCGCCGCACGGCCTCGGTGAGCTGCCCGCCGGCCTCGTAGCCGACGTACCCCGGAGGGGCTCCCACCAGCCGCGAGACGCTGTGCTTCTCCGAGTACTCGCTCATGTCGATCCGGACCATGGCCCGCTCGTCGTCGAACAGGAACTCGGCGAGCGCCTTGGCCAACTCCGTCTTGCCGACACCCGTGGGGCCGAGGAAGAGGAAGGAGCCGGTGGGCCGGTCGGGGTCGGCCACCCCGGCGCGCGACCGTCGCACCGCGTCGGACACGGCCCGGACCGCCTCGCTCTGGCCGACGACACGACGCGCGATCTCGTCCTCCATGCGCAGGAGCTTCTCGGTCTCGCCCTGGAGCATCTTGCCCACGGGGATCCCGGTCCAGGCGGAGACGACCTCGGCGACGTCCTCCGGGCCGACCTCCTCCTTGAGCATCGCGTTGGTGGCGGCGTCGTTCTCCTCCGCCTGGGCGAGCTGCTTCTCCAGCTCGGGCAGCCGTCCGTAACGGATCTCGGCGACCCGTGCGTAGTCGCCGTCGCGCTCGGCCTTCTCGGACTCGGTGCGCAGCGCGTCGAGCTCCTCCTTGACCTTCTGCACGCCCTGGATGGCGGTCTTCTCGTTCTGCCACCGGGCGGTCAGCTCGGCGAGCTTCTCCTTGGAATCGGCGAGCTCGGACTGGAGCGCGACGAGGCGGTCCTTGGACGCGGCGTCCGTCTCCTTCTGCAGCGCCACCTCCTCGATCTCGAGACGGCGCACGATCCGCTCGGCGGCGTCGATCTCCTCCGGCCGGGAGTCGATCTCCATCTTGAGCCGGCTCGCGGCCTCGTCGACGAGGTCGATCGCCTTGTCGGGGAGGAACCGCTGGGTGATGTAGCGATCCGAGAGCGCGGCCGCGGAGACGAGCGCGGAGTCGGTGATGCGCACGCCGTGGTGCACCTCGTACCGCTCCTTGAGCCCGCGCAGGATGCCGACCGTGTCCTCGACGCTCGGCTCCCCCACGTAGACCTGCTGGAAGCGTCGCTCGAGGGCGGCGTCCTTCTCGATGTACTTGCGGTACTCGTCGAGCGTGGTGGCACCGACCAGGCGCAGCTCACCGCGGGCGAGCATCGGCTTGATCATGTTGCCGGCATCCATCGACCCCTCGCCGGTCGCGCCGGCGCCGACGATGGTGTGGACCTCGTCGATGAAGGTGATGATCTGCCCCTCGGACGCCGTGATCTCGTCGAGCACTGCCTTGAGGCGCTCCTCGAACTCACCGCGGTACTTGGCACCCGCGACCATCGAACCCAGGTCGAGCGAGAGCAGGGTCTTGCCCCGGAGCGACTCGGGGACGTCGCCGTCCACGATCCGCCGGGCCAGCCCCTCGACGATGGCGGTCTTGCCCACGCCGGGCTCGCCGATGAGCACCGGGTTGTTCTTGGTGCGGCGGCTCAGCACCTGCACCACGCGCCGGATCTCCGAGTCGCGCCCGATGACCGGGTCGATCTTGCCCTCACGAGCCCGGGCCGTGAGGTCCGTGGAGTACTTCTCGAGCGCCTGGTACTGGTCCTCGGGGTTCTCGCTGGTCACGCGCGTGTTTCCGCGGACCGCGGCGAACGCCTGCTTGAGCGCGTCCTCGGTGGCCCCGAGCTCGTTGAGGAGCTTGGCGGCGTCGCCCCCGGTGTGCCCCGCGGCGATGCCGACCAGGACATGCTCGGTGGAGACGTAGTCGTCGCCCATCTCGGACGCGAGGGTCTGGGAGAAACTGATGACGGCGAGGGCGTCGCGGTTGAAGTTGGGGGCGGCCAGCCCCGAGCCCGACGCGCTGGGGTAACTCGCGGTGAGGGCCTTGGCCTGCGTGAGCGCCAGTTGCGGGTCCACCCCACAGGCCTGGAGCAGGGGCGTGGCGATCCCGTCCTGCTGTTCGAGCAGCGCGACGAGGAGGTGACCCGGACGCACATCCGGGTTCCCTGCCGCCGAGGCGGATTGGACGGCGGCCGACAGAGCCGCCTGGGTCTTGGTCGTGGGGTTGAACTGGCTCATCGACCGGTCCTTTCTTCGACGTGTTCTTGAGCGTACTCGGGTCAATACCGGCCCACATCAGGACCGGACAGTCCGTACAACTGCCGAACAGTTGAGTCTATTCCGCTCAAGTCAGGGAATCCGGTGTGAACGCCGCCACCACGTGAGTAGATTCTTAGCGGTACCGCGAGGCCCCTCCCTCGCATCGACCCAGGACAGGCCCCCGTTGACCCCCTCACCCCACCCCGCGCCGTGAACAGACAGCGATCCGTTCATCCCGCCGTCAGCTTCTCCGCCTACCTGCTGGCGATCGTCGTACCGCTCGTCCTGGCGCTGGCGGTCGTCGGATCCTCGCCGGCCCTCCTGGCGATGGTCCCCGAAGAGCACCGCGGCACCGTCGCCTCCTTCGGCGAGGGCGCCGCTCGCGTGTCAGGCGGGGACGGCGGCCTGTTCAGGCCGGCCCACGCCGATGCCGCCAACTCCACGGTCCCGGGGACTGCCGTCCCGCTCCGGGGCGAGTGGTCACCGCGCCGCGCCGCCGACATCCAGCCCCCTGCCGGGCTGATCGCGGGGGTCGACTACGCCGTCGAGGCCACCGAGGACGGGTACCTCGCCCATTGGCCGTGCGAACACGAGATCCCCGTGCGCTCCTACGACGCGCCCCCGGGCAGCGAGCCCGACCTCGCGTGGGCGGTCGAGACCCTCGCCTTCGCCAGCGGCCTCCCCCTCAGGTATGCGGGGCCCGGTGCCGAGGGAGAGCGCGAAGGCGACGGCGCCATCTCCGTGACGTACGGCGACCACCCCATGTTCCACACCGACCCCGAGATCGCGGGGCTGGGCGGCGTCACGGTGTGGCCGCGAGGGTTGGTCCTCCAGGGCTCGGTGACCCTGCGGCCGGATCAGATCAGCCCCGTCCCCGGGGATGCCTGGACCCGCAGCCTGACGCTTCACGAACTCATGCACGCCGTGGGCGTCGACCACGCCGTGGCGCACGGGCCCGAGGTCATGGCGGAACGGCCGGGCCCGCACCCTCCGACGATCCTGGGCTACGGCGACCAGTTCGCGCTACGACTCGTCGGCTGCCTGTGACGCGCGGGCTGTGCCTGTGACGCGCGGGCTGTGCCTATGACGCGCGGGTTGCGGGTGACGACCCCCCTCAGAGGGTCGTGACGACCTCGTCGTAGTCGAGTCGCGGCAGCCGGTCGAACCAGGCGTTCTCCGCCGGCGTGCCGATGTTGATCGCCACGAGGACGCGGTGGCGCCCGTCGGGGAAGAACTCCGCGGCGATCCCCTCGGCGTCGAACCCGGTCATCGGGCCGGCGGCGAGACCCGCTGCGCGGATGCCCAGGATCGTGTAGCCGACCTGCAGGCTCGCGTTGAGCTCGGCCACACCGGCCCGCGCGGCCTCGTCAGCGAACAGGTCGCGGGCGCCGGGGAAGTGGGGGAAGAGCCGGGGTAGTTCGTCGTGGAAGTCCACATCGGCGGCGAGCAGCGCGACGGCCGGCGCGGCGGCGGTCTTGGCCCGGTTGCCCTCGGCCAGGTGCGGCAACAGTCGGGCCTTGGCCTCCTCGGACCGCACCACGACGATCCTCAGCGGCTGGTTGTTCATCGACGTCGGAGCCCACTTGACCAGGTCATAGATCGCGCGGAGCTGCTCGTCGGTGACGGGCTCGTCGGTGAACGCGTTGGCGGAACGGGCCTCCCGGAAGAGCAGGTCCTGCGCAGCGGAGTCCAGGGTCAGGGCGGTCGGGACCTCGAAAGATGTTGTCATATCTACTAGAACTCCCGATGCGCTCCGCCGAATCCCGGTCGAATGGTGATGTCCGTCACCCCGCGCGCCTACGCTCACCTCATCGACCGCTCACCTCGTCGTCGTCATCCCCCCGGAGGTCCCCATGCCCACCCGCACCCGATCCGCGACGCTGGCCGTCCCGCTCGCCACCGCCGCCCTCGTGCTGGCGGCCCTGACCGGTTGCAACGCGATGGACCCCAACCAGGGCGGTGACACCACCTGCGGCGACTACATGGAGATGCCGCCCGAGGACCAGCGCGAGGTGATCACCACCTTCCTCGACGAGAAGGGGCAGTCCGATCCCGCCGGCATGGAGGTGACGCTGAACCAGGAGGCGGCCAAGCTCTACTGCGGAACCGTGGGCCAGGCGAGCGACCCGATCCGCAACATCGATACGGGGTAGCACCGATACCGGGTAGCACCCCACCACACCCAATGGCCCGCCCGCTACGAACTATTGGTGACAATGGTACGTGTGGAACGGGAGGCGATCTGATGAGGAACGGCGTCGTCGTCGACATCGGCGGCAGCGGGACGCGGATCGGTGCCGTGGTCGACGGCCGCGTGGTGGGAGTCCACGGGGCCGAGGTGGCCACCGCCGAGGATCTGGCCGCGGTGATCCGGGCCGTCGATCCCCTCCCCAGCGGCGTCGGCGTGTCGGTCAGCGGGCACGTCGACGCCGACCGTGGGGTCATCGAGGCCTCCCGCGCCGCCGCCTGGGCCGAAGGGCCGATGCGCTCCCAGTTGGTCGCCCTCCTGGACGCCCCGGTGTCCGTGATCGGTCACGGCGATGCCCACGCCCTGGCCCTGACCCAGCTGCCGGATGTCGAGTTCGGCGGCATCGCCATCTCGCTGGGCACCACTCTGTCGTTCGGCGCGCTCAACCGCCACGGCGCGCTCATCCACCCGTGCGGGCACACCGGGTGGGACCTCGGGCACTGGCGTCTGGTCGTGGACGGCGGCACCACCGAGGCGTGGTGGGGCCTGGGCGGGCACGGGCTCTACGACCTCGAGCGGGAGCACGGCGACGGCGCCGCCGAGATCTTCGCCCACCGACTGGGGTCCTTCGTGGTGGACGCCGTCCAGCTGTTCCGACCCCGCACGGTCCTGCTCACCGGCGGGATCGTGGTGGGCCTGGGCGAGGCACTGCACGGGCCGGTCGCCGAGCAGCTGCACACGCTGCCGCACACCATCCCGACGCCGCGGGTCGTGTTCTCACCGTCGCGGGACACCGCGCTGTTCGGGGCCGCGGTGGCGGCGGGATTGGCGATGCCGGCGGTGCGGTGATCACCCGCGCCGCTACTCGATCAACCCCCGCAGGTCGTCGGCCGTGAGCGCCGCCGAGAAGTGCTCCCCGCTGTCCAGCACGGAGGCGAAGAGCTCGGCCTTGCGTCGCTGGAGCTCGACGACCCGCTCCTCGATGGTGTCGCGGGCGACCATCCGGTAGACCAGCACCGGGCGGGTCTGACCGATCCGGTGCGCACGGTCCACGGCCTGCGCCTCGGTGGCCGGGTTCCACCACGGGTCCAGGAGGAAGACGTAGTCGGCGCCCACCAGGTTGAGGCCCACTCCCCCGGCCTTGAGACTCAGGCAGAACACCTGCGCGCCACCCTCGGTGAACTCCCCGACGGCTCCCGCCCGGTCGGTGGTCCTGCCGTCTAGGTGAGCGACCGTGATGCCCTCGGCGTGCAGCCGGTCGACCACCGTGTCGAGGTAGCTGGTGAACTGGCTGAACACCAGCGCCCGGTGCCCCTCGGCCACGACCTCGCGCAGCGACGCGATGAGCTCATCGGTCTTGGCGGAGGGGATCGATGCGTGGTCGGGGTCCACCAGTGAGGGGTCCAGGCACAGTCGGCGCAGCACGGTGAGGCCGGCGAGGATGCTGATGCGGTTGGAGTCGAAGTCGTCGAGCAGTGCCAGCAGCGACGCCCGCTGACGGGCCAGTTCGCGCTCGTAGACCCGGCGGTGCGCGGCCGAGAGCTCCACCTCCATCACCGCATCGGTGCGCGGCGGCAGTTCGCCGGCCACCAACTCCTTGCGGCGCCGCAGCAGGAACGGCCGCAGTCGGCGGCGGAGACGACGCAGCGCCTCGGCGTCGCCGTCCTTCTCGATGGGGTTCCGGAACAGCACACGGAACTCCTTGGCGTCGGGCAGCACCCCCCGACAGGACAGGGCCGCGATCGCCCACAGCTCGGTGAGGTTGTTCTCCATGGGGGTGCCGGTGACCGCGAGCAGGAAGTCCGCGCGCAGACCGGCCAGTGCGGCGAACAGCTTGGACGCAGGGTTCTTGGCCTGCTGGGCCTCGTCCAGGATCACCCCGGCCCACCCGATCCCCGCGTACGCCTCCGCGTTCAGGCGCAGGACGGTCGCGGAGGTGACCACGATGTCGTGGGCGGCCGCGTCCTCGGCCACGGTGGTGGGCGACTTGCTCTCCGTGGCCGAGCGTCGGGCCACGCGCAGCGAGGGCACGAACCTCCGGGCCTCGGCCTCCCAGTTGGGCACGACCGACGAGGGCGCCACCACGAGGAACGGCCCCGGCGAGTCGGCGACCGTCTCGGCGCCGGTGGCGGGGCCCTCCGCGCGAGTCTCGTGCGCGTGCGCGATCAGGGCCAGCGCCTGGACCGTCTTACCGAGGCCCATGTCGTCGGCCAGGATCCCGCCGATCCGGTGGCGCCACAGCATGGCCAGCCAGTCCAGACCCTGCTGCTGGTACGGCCGCAGCTCGGCCTCCAACGCGGCGGGGACGGGGACCGGTTCGGGCGTGTCCGAGGCCAGCTCGAGCAGCGCCTGCGCCCGGCCGGTCGGTGGTGCGAGATCGTCGGCCAGCTCGGCCAGGTCCGCCCACAGTCCCGCCTGGCCGAGCCCGATCCGGATGTCACCCGCCTCTCCGGTCTCGCCGGACCGGGCGGCCGAGGCGGCGAGCGCCTCCTCGAGGAGGGTGCGCAGCTCGCCGAAGCGCTCGAGGTCCACCGGGACCAGCACGCCGTCATCGGTGACGAATTCCGACTGCCCGCTCACCACCGCCCGGAACACCGTGGCGAACGGCACCGGCCGCCCCTCGACGGTCACGCCCACCGACAGTCCCAGCCAGTCGATGCCGGACCGGTCGTCCTCGGCCGCCACACTGATCCGCGGCCCCTCCGCGGCCCGGCGGATCTCCGGGACCCCGTCGCGCACGGTCACCCGGACGCCGTCGAGAGTGCGTAACGCGGGCACCCCGTCCGCCAGCAGCACCGCCGCGTCGTGCCCGGTGGCCCGCCAGGGCCCGGGCGTGACGACCCATCCCCACCCGGCCTCATCGACTCTCACCGCGAGCTCGAGCGACTCGCGGTCGGCCAGGATCGGTCCGGCGGCACCGAGGTCCCCGGACGTCAGCGGACGACGGCGCGTCGTCTCGGTGCCGTCGCTCATCCGCAGCACGTCGAGCCGGGACCACTCCGCGACGAGGTCCGGCCCGTCCGCGGAGTCGGGCCCGGCGTAGCGGCGGATCACGAGGTCGAACTCGACGCGGTCCGATTCGGGCAGCTCCAGGCGGCCGGCCCGGTCGACCACCGGGAACGCGTCGACGAGACCGGGGAGGAACTCTCCGCAGAACTCGGCGACGGACTCATCCGGGATGGTCAGCTCCCGCCACCGCCGCAGATCGCGGGCCACCCCGTGGTCGAGCCGCCCGACCGGGCAGAGCTCCAGCACCCTGTCGCGGACCACCGCGACCAGGTCCCCGCGCTCCCCCACGAGGGCGCCGGGCAGGGGGCGGTCGGGTTCCTCGTCGTCGTCGGGCATCTCCCGGGCGCCGTCGGCGTCGGGTTGTACCTCCGCCGCGGCGGTGACCACCACCTGCCGGCCGTCGGGTGACCAGGCGGTGAGCCCGACACGCCGGCGCGGCCCGGGCCGGACGTCGTGCAGGCCGTCATCGGGGACGATCTCCACCTCGGCCTCGGCCGCGGTCGAGATGAGCGGCCACAGCGCGGGGACCTCGGCATCGCACAGGTCCAACCACACCCTGGCCTGACGACGACTGCGGGCCAGCGCGTCCACGGCGCGGAACCAGCTGGTCTGGGCGGCGCTCATGTCCGCGGTCCACCCGTACCGCAGCCGGTCCCATTCCACCCCCGCCGACTTCCACCGCCCGCCCCTGCCCGGGACCACGATGCGCGCCCGGAGCCGGTTGCCCAACCCGGGCCGCAACCCGCCGGTCCAGCCGTCGTCCACGGTCTCGTCCGCCACCACCGACAGCTGCAGTCCGTAGACCTCGGACTCCCGCGGTCGGGCCTGCTGCGCCGTGCCGTGCATCATCTCTTCGACCCGCCGCCGCCACTCGGGGACCGGTTCCGTGCCGTCGTGCGCCCCGCCGTCCACCCGGCCGTGTGCTCCGCCGTCCGGATCCGCGCCGGCGAACAGCATGAGCGCTGCGGCGTGCTTGCACCGCATCGCCACCGGGCACGTGCACGTGCTGAGTGTGGGCCGCGAGAAGCCGCCCGGATCGGGACGTCCGAAGGCGACCTCGGTCCGGTACCGGCGCCCGCCACCGCCCATGACCAGTGCCGACAACGTCCGCGAATCAGGGTTGTAGCTCACGTCGCCGATGGCGTCAGGGTTCACGTACGACCGCGCACGGGCCAGCGCCGCGGTCCCCACGAACCGCTCGATCTCGGACTCGGGGACCCTCACACTCGACCGCACGCACCCAGGGTAGGGGCGTCCCACGACAGTGCGACGCGCGAGTTGCGCGGAACCGTTGACCACATCCCCGCCGCGACCTAATATGAAACCAAATGGTTTCATATCGCACGCATGAGGTGGATCTCAGTGACGACGACGTCGATCGGTTGTTCCGGGCGCTGGCCGACGCCACGCGCCGGGACATCGTCCGTCGCACGCTCACCGACGAGTGCTCCATCTCCGACCTCGCCCACCACTACGACATGTCGTTCGCGGCGGTCCGCAAGCACGTCAACGTCCTCGAGGAGGCCGGACTGGTGACCGACGACCGCCACGGACGCGAACGCCGGATCCGGGGCAACCCCGAGGCCATCCGCAGGGCCCAGACCCTGCTGGACGGCTTCGAGCGCCTCTGGCGGGGGCGCATCGACAGGCTCGACGCCCTGCTCGCCGACGACTGACCACCAGAGCAACCCAGGAACACCACCGAAGGAGAAGGGGCCGATCATGCCAGTGACATCCGTAGACAAGGACCTCGAGGAGTTGACGATGACCATCGTCGCCGACTTCCCGGTGACGGTCCGCCGGCTCTGGGACGCGTACGTGGACCCGCGTCAGCTCGAGAAGTTCTGGGGACCGCCGGAGTGGCCGGCGACCTTCACCCGTCACGACATCTACCCGGGTGGCCGGTCGGAGTACTACATGACCGGACCGGACGGCACCCGCAGCGGCGGCTACTGGGAGTACCTGTCCGTGGTCGAGGGAGGCTCGTTCGAGATCCTGGACGGTTTCACCGACGAGAACGGTCGTCCCGACCCCGGGATGCCGACGATGCGCGCGGTGTTCTCCTTCGAGGAGACCGACAGCGGCGCCCGCCTGACCACCACGACGTACTTCAACAGCCTCGACGAGCTCGAGCGGCTCATCGGCATGGGCATGGAGGAGGGCACCCGCTCCGCGATGGCCCAGATCGACGACGTCCTGGCCGATCTGCGCTCCTTCGCCGCCGACACCGGCACGCAGTCCCAGTTCCTCGACGATCGGACCGTGCGTGTCACCCGGATCCTGCGGGGCACACCCCAGCAGGTCTGGGACGCCCACCACGAGCCGGCACTATTGGACCGGTGGTTCCACGGCCCCGACGGCTGGTCCCTGGTCGGCTGCCGGGTCGCCTCCGCGCCCGGCGAGACCACCCGCTTCGAGTGGGCCCCCGGCGAGGGTGTCGAGGGCGAGGCGTTCGCGCTCGTCGGCGAGCTCATCGAGACCGACCCCCCGCACCGCGAGGTCTTCACCGAGACGATGGAGGGGGCCGACGCGACACCGACGCGTAACGAGCAGACCCTCACGGCCGTCGGGGACGGGACCCTGATGACGCTCGTCATCACCTACGACAGCGCCGAGCTCCGCGACATGATCCTCGGCACCGGCATGGTCGACGGGATGGAGGCCGGCTACCGACGGCTCGAATCGGAGATCCTGTCCCCCGCCTGAGATGTCACCGAACGCCCAATCCGCAGCACGTCGCCAGCGCACACCGGGAGGACTCACATGCGCACGCTCATCATCACCGCCTTCATGTCGCTCGACGGGGTCATGGAGGCTCCCGGCGGCGAGGAGGGTTACCGCAACGCCGGCTGGACCTACCGGGACATCCCCTTCGACGAGGCCGCGTACGAGATCAAGGGACGCGAGCAGGACCAGGCCACCGCCCTCCTGCTCGGTCGCCGGAGCTACGAGGCGTTCTCGCCCGTGTGGCCGGAGATGACCGAGGAATTCGCCAGGTACAACGACCTGCCGAAGTACGTGGCGTCGACCACCCTGACCACCGACGATCTCGTGGACAACTGGGGACCGACGACCATCCTGCGTTCGGTCGAGGACGTGGCGCGGCTCAAGGAGACCGAGGGCGGCCCGATCCTCGTCCACGGCAGCGCGACGCTCGGGCACTCCCTCGCCGAGGCGGGCCTGGTCGACCGGTACCACCTCCTGGTCTTCCCGCTCCTGCTCGGCGCGGGCAGGCGCCTCTTCGGCGCGGCCGACGTGGATTCCACCCCGCTGACCCTCACCGAGCACGAGGCCTATGGAAACGGCGTCCAGAAGATGGTCTTCGACGTCGCCCGGAAGGAGGGCGACTGACCCCCCGGGGGGTCCGGCGCGGCGTCAGCCGAGGATCCGGCGCGGCGTCAGCCGAGGATCCGGGCGAGTGCGAGCATGCCCTCGTCCTCGGTCGGCAGGGTGACATGGATGAGAGCCCTGAGGGTGGCCGTCAGCCGTGTCGCGAGTTCGTCGATCGTCTCGTGCTCCTCGCCACCGTCGAGCCAGGCGAGCGTCTGCACCTCGATGCACGTCAGCCAGGAGCGGACGGTCAGTCTCGCCAGTCGCGTCGGTTCCCCCAGACCGACCCGTCGGTAGATCTCCTGTTCCGCCTGCAGGAAGACCATCGACACCACCGAGTCGTCCGTACCAGGCAGGCGCGAGTTCCGCAGCAGGGCCCTCGCGGGCAGTCGCACCTCCTGGCAGGTGTGGAGGAAGTCGTGGAGCACCCGGACGAGTTCGGCGTCCTGATCGTCGGTGGCCTCGAGGCGGAGGCGGTCGACGAAGTCCTGGGCGACGAGGTCCACCACCGACTGGAAGACCTCGTCCACCGAGGAGTAGTGGCGGTAGAACAGCGCCCGCGACACGCCCGCCCGGCTCACGATGTCCGCGACGGTGACCTTCTCCGAGATGGTCGCGGCGAACAGGGAGGACGCCGCGGAGGTGATCTGGCGCATCCGATCCCGGGGCGGGAGGCGTCGACGTTGACCGTGGGACCCGTCGGGACCCCGGCCGGACCTCACCGCCCCCGCGTCGTCCCTGTCCGCACTCACGCGCCCCACCCTAGTGGGGCACGGTCGACCGGCCACTACAGGTCCACGGTGAGGCCGGCACCCTCCGCGC
The DNA here is from genome assembly GCF_014145125.1 of Dietzia sp. CQ4. Taxonomy (NCBI): domain Bacteria; kingdom Bacillati; phylum Actinomycetota; class Actinomycetes; order Mycobacteriales; family Dietziaceae; genus Dietzia; species Dietzia sp. CQ4. The sequence continues at coordinate 13,279 of NZ_JAALDZ010000439.1, forward strand.
GGTCCGTGCACAGCAGCATCTCCCGCGCTCCCGGCCGACCGGGTCCGCCCGCGCGCCCTCGTCGCTCGACGGCGCCGTCGCACACCCGCACCCGGCAGGTGCCGCAGAACCCCTGCCGACAGGAGTACGGGGTGTCGGGAGCGGTGTCCAGGACGACGTCCAGCGCGCTCCGGTCGGCCGGGACCTGAAGCGTCCGCCCCGTGTGGGCGAGGGTCAGCTCGAACTGGCTGCCACCGGTCACCGGTGGCGGTGCGAACCGCTCGTAGTGCAACGGCGCACGCACCGGCCCCCGCGCCGTGCGGACCAGGTCGAGGAGCGGGGTGGGTCCGCAGCAGTAGACGGCCGTGTCGTCGTCCGCCCGGGCGAGGAGCTCCCCGGCCGACGGGCGACGGTCACGCTCGTCGTCGATCAGCAGGGTGAGCCGGTCACCGGCGAGGTCGGTCACCTCGTCGAGGAAGGGCATCGAGGCGCGGGAGCGCCCCGCGTAGACGAGGTGCCAGTCCACCCCCCGCGCCGCGCTCTCCCGCGCCATGGCGACGATCGGCGTGATGCCGATCCCGCCGGCGACGAGCAGCACCCGCCGCTCGCCACAGTAGGGGAACGCCGTCCGCGGTCCCTGCGTGCGCAGCACGTCCCCCACGTGCACCCGCTCGTGGATCTCCGTGGAGGCCTCACCGATACGTCGGACCGCCACCATCAGCCTGTCCGGGTCGGTACCGCACAGTGAGTACTGGCGGCGAAGTCCGGACGGGAGCGTCACATCGAGGTGGGACCCCGGTGTCCAGGACGGCGCCGGCGCCCCGCCCCCGGGCTCGAGAACCAGCCCGACCACGTCGTCCGCGAGCCGCGGCTTCCCGACGACCCGCATCGGGCGTACCCGGTCGACGGGTCGGACCCGGTCGACCGACCACCCCTCGGACAGGCCGGGGACGAACGCCACCGACGCGATCGCGCCGAGCAGTCGGTATCCGAGAATGCCCTGCCGGTGCCCCTTGAGTTCCCCCGGGATGGTCGCCATGTCAGTGCCCTGCCCGTGCCGCCGGTGAGGTGGCCAGGTAGCGGATCGCGGGTTCGACCGATCCCTGGGCGCTCGGATGGTACCGCCGACGCAGATAGGGGACGATCTCCCGCACCAGCACGGCGGGGCCCGGCAGGAGGCCGCGGCGAGCCGCCGAGGTCCAGTCCCGCCAGCGCGCCCTGCGGTCGACCTCCGGGTCGACGGCCATGAGGAACCGGACGCCGCGGACCCACAACCAGAACAGCGCGGGGGTGACGAGGAGATAGGTCCGCACTCTACGGATGTAAGAGTCGTCCAGATGGGTGAGCAGGTCGAAGCACACCGCCCGGTGTTCCACCTCCTCCGCACCGTGCCAGCGGAGCAGGTCGAGCATCGTGGGATCGGCCCCCGCCCGGTCGAGCGCCGGGGAGTCGAGCACCCAGTCACCGAGGACGGCCGTGTAGTGCTCGATGGCGGCGATGAGCGCCACCCGCTCCACCACCCAGTTCTCGGCGCGGCGCCCGCGGAGGCCGCGGCCTCCGAGCAGGATCCGAAAGGCCCAGTCGACCTGCCGGGTGTAGTCGGTGACGTCGACGCCGGCGGCGGCGAAGTGATCGAGCACGCCGCCGTGGGCATGCGAGTGCATGGCCTCCTGTCCGATGAACCCCAGGACGTCCTCGCGGACCCTGTCGTCCCTGATCATCGGCAGGGCCTCCCGGAGCACCTGCACGAACCAGTCCTCGCCGGCGGGCAGCAGCAGATGCATGACGTTGAAGGTGTGAGTGATCACGGGATCGCCCGGTATCCAGTGCCACGGCAGGTCCGACCAGTCGAACTCGACCTCGCGGGCCACGAGCACCAACTGCTCCTCGTCACGGGCGGGACGCCCGCGCTCCGTGCCGGTGTTGATCGTCATGGGATTCCTTCCGGTTCCGTGCGGTAGGGGTGGTCCGGCTCAGCCCGGCGTGAGGTCGGCGCGAGCGAGAGCGCGCAGCAACCCCGGTGCCAGGCCGTGCAGTCGCATCCCGATCCGGGACTCGGCGGTCACCGGGACGACGGCGCTGTTCCTGTCGGCGGCGCGGACGATCGCCCGTGCGACCTTCTCCGGGCCGTAGTTGCGCCGGGCGTACTGCCCGGACGCCGCGCGCCGCGTCCTCTCCTCGGACTCCTCGTCCATCCCGACGTAGTGGGTGGATCGGCTGATGCCGGTGTTGACGAAGCCGGGACAGACCACGGTGACGCCGATCCCGTAGCGCGCCAGGTCACCCCGCAGCGACTCGCTGAGGGCCAGCACGGCCGCCTTGGTGGTGCCGTAGGCGGGCAAAATGCGGGAGGGCAGGAACGCCGCCGCCGACGACAGGTTGACGAGCTGGCCGCCGGTTCCGTGGTCGCGCATCATCTCGCCGAAGACCCGACAGCCGTGGATGACGCCCCACAAGTTGACGTCGATGACCGCCTGCCAGTCCTGGCGGGTGGTCTCGAGGAAGCCGCCGCCCATCCCGATCCCCGCGTTGTTGATCACGACGTCCGGGACGCCGTACCGCCCCCTCAGGTCGTCCGCGAACTCCCGCCACGCGTCGGCGTCGGTCACGTCCAGCCGGTACGGCACCCCCCTGCCGCCGACGAGTCCGACCTGGCGGGCCGTGCGCTCGGCGCCGTCGAGGTCGCGGTCGGCGATGACCACGGTGGCCCCGCGCGCGCCGTACTCGACGGCCGTCGCGCGGCCGATCCCGCTGCCCGCGCCCGTGATGACGACGAGCTCGGCGGCCCGGCCACCGACGTCCCGCGCGTCCCCCGGTCCGTCCGATCCGGTGACGGCCCGGATGTGCTCGTCGACCAGGCCCGCGACCACCGCGGGTCGGTCACGGACCACCCAGTGGCCGCCGACGACGGGCCGGACACTGACGTCGTCGGCACCGAGTCGCGCGCACTCCTGCAGCGCCGGCGTGACGAACACGTCCCGGGTCGGGGTCAGGACCTGCACCGGGACCGAGGTGTGGCGTCGCCGGGGGCGTCCGAGGTGACGGCGCATGTTGGCGCGGTACATCTCGAGCCCGTTGACCAGATCGCGCTCCGGGCGCGCGGCGTCGTCCGGAGGGACCTCGGTGGCCCCGGCGCCGATCGCGAGGATCCGGCGCCCGAGTCCGCTGCCCACCCGGCTGCGCCACAGTGCCTCGGGCAACCACGGCACGTGGAACCACCCGATGTAGGTGGAGGACAGCGACTGGGTGAGCATCGGGGCGATGCGATCACGACCCTCTCCGGTGATCCACAGGCCGACCAGGTCGAGACACGGACCCGAGATCGACGTGAAGCTCGCGGCGCGCGAGGCCGCACCGTCCCCGGTGACGGCGTGCCAGGTCTGGATGGATCCCCAGTCGTGCCCGAGGAGGTGCACCGGCCGGTCCGGCGAGACCGCCCCGATGACGGCGTCCAGGTCGGCGGCGAGCTGGTCGTTGGAGTAACCAGCTCGGGAGGAGGGGGCCTCGGAGTCCCCGGCACCGCGGACGTCGTAGCGGACGACCCGGTAGCGGTCGGAGAGTTCGCGGGTGATGCCGTCCCAGACGCTGCGGTTGTCGGGGTAGCCGTGGATGCAGACGAGGGTCGGGGCGTCGGCCGGACCGGTGACGGCGACCGCGAGGGAGAGGCCGTCGGTGGTCGTCACCACCCTCATCTCCGTCTGGTTCCCGCTCATGCCGCTGACTCCGAGTTCGTCGTGGTACCCGGGTTCGTCGCTGTCTCGGGGGTCTGGCCCAGTCCGCAGGCCAGGCCCTGCCGCCTCCACCTGCGCACGTGCGGGGTCTCGTCGTCGAGCCACGCGGCCGACCCGTCCGGGCGCACCACCAGCGCCTCCTCGAACTTGACCCCGACCTCGCGGAAACCGATGTGCGGTTCGACCGCCCACAGTCCGGGCTCCGGTCGGTGGTCGGAGATCTTCCCGGACGCCCACAGGGGCGAGCGGTTGTGGGCACGCTCGACCATGAGGTCGCCGACGAGCGTGCGCACGGCACGGCTGCCGAAGCCGAACGCGATGAAGCGGGGGATGCGCGACTCGATGTCGCCGACCCGGTGGGCGATGACGCGTCCGGGGTAGACACGGTGCCGGTTGTCATAGCCCTGGCGGCGGATCAGCTCGTCGACCTCGAGATAGACGTCGCGCAGTGTCGCGCCCTCGGTGATGAGACGTGGGATGAGGTCGCGATAGGCGGCCAGGTCGGTCATCAGCTCGTCGTGGATCGGGTTCTCGCCGAGGACGCGGGCGTAGCCGATGTCCCCCACGGCGCGGTCCAGGACCGGCGCGACGTCGAGGATGTAGGGCATCTGCTGCTCCAACCGGCGGCGGGTCGGGAAGAAGTGCAGCGGCGTGGCGAACCCGCGGAAGGCGGTCCGGTCGCCGAACCAGGCGAAGGGTGTGTGGAACCACTCCCGCACACCGCGGTCGGTGAGCCAGTCGTGCAGGCGGGCGGCCACCTCGCGTTCGGTGACACCCTCGTCGAGGGTCGCCGCCACGCTTTCGACGCATTCGTAGGACAGTCGCTGCACGGTCCGGTATCGCTCGAGGAACGTGGCATCCGTCACATCACTGTGAGACATGGCGTCCATCATAGACACCGTGTCTCATAAAGCAAGGGCGCCGCCGCGGCGGCGCGGCTGGCCCCCGCGGGCCGCGGGGTGCTACCTAGTCACGATCCTCGAGCGCCGTGACCCGCGGATCCGGGTCCGTGGTCGCGGCCTTGGCCGCGAAGAACCGTTCGACGGCCAGGACGATCATCACCACCACGACGCCGACCGCCACCGCGGCCAGGACGACCGGCCAGTCGGACCCCGGTGCCAGGATGTCGGCCTCCTCGGTCTGCCAGGGCCACAGGGCCCGCAGGGAGCCGAGCATCAGGCCGGCCATGGCGATGAGGGTGGGTTTGCGGAAGTCCTCCAGCAGGCGATCGAGGACCTTGACGAAGAGCGAGATCCCGACGAGCGCACCGAGCGCGAACACCCCGAGGTAGGCGAAGTCCCGGTCGTCCACGGCTCCGAGGGTCGGCGCGTAGAGACCCATCGCGAGCAGCAGGTACGAACCCGACACACCGGGCAGGACCAGCGCGCAGATCGCCACCGCCGCGGCCACGAAGACCAACAGGTAGGACGGGTCGCTGATCGTCCCGCTCGGCAACCCGGACAGCACGAACGCCAGGGCGGCGCCGCCGACGAAGATCAGCCCCAGGGCCCAGTTCCGTCCACCCGGGGTTGCCCGCGCCATCCCGAGCGGCACCGCGATGCTCGCGGCGACCATGCCGAGGAACAGCCCGCGGGCGATCTCCGGGCTCCCCTCGACGAAGCCCTTGAGCACCCCGGCCATGGTGAAGACCATCGCCAGCATGCCCACCGCGAGCGGGAGCAACAGCCACCAGTCCACGTGCCGGAAGGCCGCGGACGTGCGCGCCCGGCGGTCCGGGCCGAGGATCGCCGACCGCATCCCGTCCACCACGTGCGCGCCCGAGTCCAGCAACCGCGGATACACGCCGGTCACCAGTGCGACCGTGCCGCCCGAGACGCCGGGCACGAGCTCGGCCATGCCGATCAGCGCGCCGCGGAGCGCGTTCCCGACCATCCCGAGTGGTCCGGGCCGGGCGGGGAGGGGCGACCGAGGGTCCAGATCCGAGTCCGCGACGGGGTCGTGATGAACCGACTCCGCTGCGGCGCCGGGGGGCGTCCCTCCCGGCTCGGGAGTGGACGCAGGCCGTGGTGACTCGACAGACATCCCTCCACTTTCCCCGACGACCCGTCCCGAAGCCCAGTCACCACCCCGCCCACGGGTCATCACTGTGACCAACCCGTCACCTCCCGACCGTCTAGAATCGGCCGGACCGAGGGAGCGGACCGAGTCCGTGGACCGGGCCGGCGAACCGGCGCGAGGATCCGCGGCGAGGAAGGGGACGCGTCATGCCGATGCACTACCCGCCGCTCCCCGACGGCACCTACCGCTACGGCGATCCCCCGCAGCCCCTGCCCTCCCCCGTCCCGGGGCCGGACCCTTCCGACACCCCGATGTCCGACACCCCGGTGTCCGGGCCTCATCCGAACGGGCAGCACCCCCCGGCCCCGCCAGAGGGCGATCCGCAGGGTGATCGCACGAGCGGCAGGACGGCGGCCGCGGTGATCATCGGAGGGCTGGCCCTCGTCGTCGT
>NZ_JAALDZ010000043.1:0-10157 GCF_014145125.1 Dietzia sp. CQ4
GACGCCGCACGCTCCACGCCCGCGGTGCCCGCATGGCCGCCGGCCTCATCGCGGTAGCCCTTCGTGTCCTCGGCGGCATCCTCCGCGACACCTCGGGCCGTCTCCGCGCGCACGCGGTCATCCTCGACCGCCGCAACGACCTGGCCGGCAGCGTCGGTGATCGCCTCGTCGACGGCCCCGGCCGCGCCTTCGGCACGCTGCGCGGCATCGACGGCCTCATTGCGCAACCGGGCGAACTCTGACATCTCCTCCGGGGTCCAGTCGTGAGCAGCGGAGAGCATCTCGGCGAGTGACTCCTCGCCCTCGCCCTCGGGCACGACTACCCGCGCCGTGGGGCCTTCGCGGAACGTCACGCCGGCCAGGTCGAACCGCACCTGCAGTGGGCCCGGGTGAACCTCCACCGAGCCTTCACCGGCCACCAGGTCGACGGGCTGCTCGCGCGGCATCAGCGTGCGCCCACCGGCAGACCGGCGGACCGGGGACGACACCCACACGACGTCACCGTCCTGCGCGGGAACTCCGGTGATGTCTTCCAGGCTGATCGTCACAGTGCGCATCAGGTCCTCGCTTTCAGTCGCGGTGGGCAGGCCGGTTCGATCGAGCGCGCGGGTCGCCGGTCACGGGTCGGCGGGGGTGGCGTCGTCGTTTGTCCCGGTCCCTTCTTGGGCGACGTCGTCGTTCTCGACCCGCTCGGACCACTGGGTGACGATCAGGCGGTTGTAGCGGGAACCGCCGCGGACGGTTCGGATACCGACCGCCACGCTGTACCGGAACCGGACCTGCACGTAGTAGCCGGGCTCCGGGACGACGAACGAGGTGGGGATGACCACGGGGTCGCCACCATTCGGCGCGACAGCTCCGGACTTGCCTTGCGTCAGCGGGATCGTGGCCAGTGAGTACACCGTGAAGTCGGGGCGCAGGACCGCGATCTCGGCGAAGCCGTTGTTGTAGCCGTCGCCGCCGTGGGAGAAGAACGTCGTGGCGTCCCATGCGCCCTCGCGGTCGAGCCTGATGCACGCCTCTGTGCGGAACGTCGAGCCCAGTCCGGGGTGCTGTCGGGAGACGGTCACCAGCTCGGCGTCCTGGTTCGGGCCGAGCATCTTGTTGAACGGCAGCGCGCGGTTGCGGCCGGGCCCGAGCCGGTACCCCTGCTCCATCACCACCGCGCAGTAGCCCATCTTGCCGAGCAGCTCCAGGCGGTTGCTGAGCGCTTCCTGACCGTCCACGAACGCGGGGATGTCGCCCTCGTAGCGGCCCAGCACCATGTCGATCACACCGCGGATGAGCCCGTCGACCCCCTGGGCGAGCGCCTGGGCGACCGTGGTGACGTCGTCGACGATCGACTCGAGCAGCCCGCGGCCGCGCTCGGGGACGGTGGGGGAGGAGCCCCCCGACAGATCAACGCCCACCGGTGTCACCGTCCTTCGGCGGGGTGTAGTCGTCGGCAGCGTCAGCGGCCTGGGCGCGGCGCACCGCGGCGCCGATGACGATCGCCTGCTGCGCCTCGACGAACTCGTCCTCGTCCATCTCGGTCACCGGCTTGTCCGGCATCGTCGTGCGCACCGGGCGCCGGCGCTTCTCCCGCGGGATCCACGCCCCCTGCTCCCACGGCGCCCCGCCGGAGCCGAAGGAGTCGTACTTGATGACCGGCTCGGCCGCCGACCCGGGGCCATCGCAGCCGAGCTGGCCGAAGACGTGACGCGCGAGGGCATCGCACTGCCCGATGTCCATCTGCACCCCGCCGGCGTGGAAGAACACCCACGACAGCGGGTGGAACTCCGGTGAGGTCTCATACGGGTACAGCAGGTCCAGATCCACAGCTGCTCCTGTCACTGAATGAAGGTCTTGACTCGGGCCAAGGCATTGGCGAGGCCCTTGACGGAGATCCCCAGCGCCCGCACCGGGGACTCGCGGCCCGCCGGGTCTCCGAGCGCCACGGTCTGGAACGGCCGGCCGCGCTCGGCGCCGATCGAGCACGACTCGACATAGCTGGCGAACACCAGCCCGCGATGCTCGGCACCGCACTGGTCCCCGGCGCGGAAGTCGCGGAACAGCCGGAACGGGGCCGACCGGTCGACGTCGAAGGCGACCGAGATGGACCCGGCACCGGCCGCGAGGGCCGCGAAGCCCTGCTGCATCGCCTGCAGGGACCAGCCGTCACCGGCGTGGACCTGGTCGCGGTAGGCGAGCCGACCATGGGCGTCGCGACGCGCGAGGTTGGTCCAGGACGACCAGGCGAACAGTCGGTCCTGGGTGAGGTCGGAGACCCACTCGCCGAGCATCGCCGCGCCGGCCACCAGCAGCGGCCCGAACACCGGCACCGCGGCCGCCAGCGCGAAGCCGATCCCCTGAAAGATCGACTTCGTCGTCCCGGCGAGCATCCGGTTGATCGCCTCGGGCGAGCGTCCTCCGACCGTGGACCGCCAGTCCGTGGACTTGGTGATGGTGAACTCGGAGGTCACGTTCATGTGCTTCGGCCGCCACACCACCCACGGCAGCACCTCGGCGTGGGTCAGCGGCCGGTCGCCAAGCTCCAGGATCGGCGAGTTCTGCTCGGTCGAGAACGACCGGGTCAGCCCCTTGAGCATGTCGCCGATGTGCCCGGTGACCGAGGTGTCGAACCCGCGGGGCACGACGTCCAGGATCAGCGTCGGCTTGGTCAGCGTGCAGTACTCGGGGAACGGTTGCGGGTCGCCCTCGAGCCACAGATCGGTCGTGAGTAGCAGGCCGGCCGCGTCGAGGGTCTCAGCGAACAGGTCGCCGGCCATGTCGAAGCGGGCGTCCAGGTGGGTGTAGGCGGTGATGATCGCCGACATCCGCGGGTTGACCATGATCGGCCACCGGTCCGGCAGGATCCCCGACCACGCCGACGGCGCCCACTGGTCCCAGCCGGAGATCCCGCCGGGCTGGAAGTCCCGCAGCAGGTTCACCAGCAGGTAGTCCTTGAGGACCCGCTTGGATTCCCCGCGGCGTGAGTCCCGGTACTTGGCCTGCACCGCCAGGGTGGGCGAGCTCGGGTCGGAGCGGCACGCGATCTTCTCCACGTGCCGGTACAGGCTCTCGGCCTCGACCTCGATCCGGTCGTCCCGGCGGCCGTGGTGATCGCGGATCCGCCCGACCCGGTAAACGAGCCGGTCACGCCACGACGGTCCGGCCTGCACCAGGATCCACTGGGCCTCGTCCACCAGGGCCCGCCACCCGGCCTGCGGATCCACCGCTGAGAGGTCGGTGGGGATGAACGCGCCCGTCGCGGCGTGGTCGCCGCCCCACTCGCCGGTGAACACCCCGACCTTGTTGACCGTGTCCGGGGCCTCCCAGCGCAGCGCGCCGTGCAGGTCCGCGGCCGGTTCGATCTCCTTGTCGAGCAGCTTGAACACGATGTCGCCGGCGGCGATCGTGTCGGCGCGCTCCTGGGACCAGTCAGACATGCCGCCCCCTCACCACGCCCACGGATCGATCACGAGAACTCGGCACGACATCGTGCAGCCGCCCAGGACCCAGCCGTCGGTAGTGCCTCCGATCTCGACAGGCCGTGGCACCCGCCGGCCGCGCATCGCCCGCCACGCCGGATGGTCGAGCGCCCCGCCGGGGGTGTCGGCGCGGATGACGCCGCCCGTAGCCGGGTCGGTGTCCAGTACCAGGGGAGTCGACGTCGACGGCAGCGCGACCGGCGTCGACAACCCGGGTGGGGTGAACGACTTGCCCGACCCCGTCCAGTGGATCTGCGGGTACACCGGCAGATCCCCGGAGTTCCGCCACACCCGGCCCGGGGCGACGGGCTCGTCCTCGCCGACCCAGATGCCCGAGTCGGAGACGATGTCCATCTCCCCGGCCACCCAGTCACCGGACGGGGCGTCCGGTGAGCGTTCCGGGCCCGGCATCTTCGTTGCCCGCACCCGCGTGGACAGCGCAGGCTTGCCGGGGGCGTGAGCGGTGAGCAGACCTCCGCCGGCGGGGTGCAACGGGTTCAGGGTCCACGCTGCCCGCCACCGGCGGTAGATCGCATCCACCACGTCGGGGCCGTAGCCCAGCCCGCTGTCGGCGGCGAGGAAATCGTCACCGACGAGATAGGACAGGGTCCCGTTCATCTCCTCGACGTCGAACCCGAGTGGACGCATCCCGGTCGCCGCGGCGGCCGGTTCGGTGTGAACCTTGACCTCCGCGACGAGCCCCTCGAGCCCCTCGGCCACCACGACGACGCCCTCGCGGCCCTCGCCGTCACCAGCGATACGCCACGACGACGGCGAGGACTCGATCCCCGTGTAGGTGAAGTTCACGCGAGCACCTTTCTCGTCGTGATGGACGCCCGCTCACCCTTCATGCGGGTGATGTCGAACTCGACACCCTCGATCCGGCCCAACAGCTCCTCGACCTGATCGGCCGGGATGCTGTCGCCGACGATGGTGATCGGCTGGCGTGGCGCCTCCTTCGCGCCGGCCACCGCCACCGCCGCCTCGGTCGTGGCGGCCTCCGTCGACTCAGCGACCGCCGCCTCGACCCGCTCCAGACGAGTGCCCAGCACCCGCCCGTCGTCGTCGAGCAGCGGCGTCGGACCGAACCCGGGCAACTCCCACCCGCCGGCGTCGGCGACGTCGCGGATCGACTGCTTCCACGTCCCACCGATCAGCCCGTCCAGGCCGACCAGGCCCAGCGCGCCGTCCAGAAGCTCCGCCCCGACCTGCTGGCCGTAGTGCTGCGCGAACTCCTCAGGGCTACCCATCCGGCCATGATCCTCAGAGGCGGCCGCCCACTTCTCGAAACCCACCTGGCCGCGGTTGACCGCCCGGGCGGCCTCCGCGAGCTGCGAGCTCTCGGCGAACCACTCGTTCTGGAGGTACTCGCCGGTAGCGGCGATGTGCTCCAGGTGCGCTGCGGTCTCACTCCAGGCCCGCGGACCGGCGTGCAGCACCTTGTGCAGGTCCGGCCCGATCGGCTCCCGACCGAACACGTCGTACACCGCCTGCGCCGCGAGCTCGTCCCGATCGTCGTCGTCCCGGTTGATGACCAGCACCATGCGGCGCAGCTCCTCGACCAGGTCGACGTTCAGACCGAGCTGACGCTCGAGGAGCGCCCACTGATCGGCAGTGAACACCGGCTCCGGTGCCTTCGTGTGATTGAAGAACGTCCCGAAGCCGCCCGGCGTGGGCGGCAGGAACCCGCCCTGGTCGTAGCCGAGCTTGGTGGGCCACCGCCCGGCCGGCCCTCCCCAGTCCATCTTCACCGCACCGACACCTGCCGTGAGGTTGGTCAGCGGGTGCATCCGGTCGTCGGGAAGCCCCTTGAACGCATCCGGGTACGCCGCCCGCACCCGCCGATACGTCGGCTCGATGACGTGCAACAGACCACCCGAGGGGGTCCCCCTCAGCGCGTTCGAGTCCCACAGGTTGATGGAGTTCGGTTCACCACTGGACTCGTACTCGATCTGCTTGAGCATCGCCTCGATGTGCAGGGCGGGGTTGTACCCCATCCGCGCGAGCGCCTGCATCGCCAGCGGACGCCACCGCTGCACATCCGCGCCGCCCGGGTCGCCGCCGAACTCCTCAAACGCCTTCACGAGGGTGTCCAACATCGGCTTGACCATGGTGTCGTGGACCTTGCCCGGGACCGCATCGACCATGCCGCCAGCGCCCTTGAACCCGTGCGCGAGATCCTTCACCCGCTTCAGGTCGTCCCCGATCATCGACTCGACAATCTGACGCGGATCGATCTCCACGGCCCCTCCGGAGAGGTCGAGAGCGACCCCTGCCGCCTGCAGCGGGGCAGGCAGCGCCCAGTGCACGTGGTTGCGGTGTTGCTCGTTCGTGCCCGCGCTGTAGTTGTGTGGCCTGCCGTGCCAGAGGTTCTGGAACCCCGCGAGCGGCCAGTGGATCAGCTCCAGCGTCTGGCCTGCGAAGTTCCGGTAGATCACGTTGGCCAGGGCCTTCATCTCCGGAGTGCCCGCGTTGCCGCCGTTGGAGAAGTCGGCCGCCATGCCCTTGGAGTGGTAGCCGTTGTCGGTGAAACGCAGACCTGAGAAGGCCCTGCCGTTCTGCAGGAGGGACGGCCAGTGCTTGCCGACGAACGCCTCCATCGAGCCGACGATGCCGCCCGAGTTGAAGCCACCCAGGTGCCGGTGCTCGAGCATCCGGTTCACGCCGGTGGCGCCCTCGGTCCGGGCCACATGGTTCATCCGCTCGACCCCGGCGGGGCCGATCGCCTGCGTCCACTCCGGGCGCATGATGGCCTCGCCGCCAGACAGTCCGATCGACATCCCGGTACGGGGGTCGATGAAGGTGAACGGGTCCCGTCCCGGGGTGTACCCGGGCAGGACACCACCCGCCCAGAAGTTGATCGGGTGGGGCGTCATCTTCTTCAGCCCGACCATGTCGGACACGCCGTTCCACATCGACACGAGGCCGTCGTTGAACACCGGGCCGATGGTGAATCGCACCGGAGCAGCCACGCCCTCGCGGACCTTGCTGAACTCGGTGTTGATCGCCGTCGTGCCGGTGGCGAACGCACCCGCCGTGTTCCACAGGGCACCGCGCATGTTGGCCAGCGCCGGGTCGACCGTGCCAGTCTGCACGGCCAGGATCCCCGTACCGGCGGTCTGCATCGACGGCAGAGCGGTGCCGAGCATCGCCGCCTGGGTCGCAGCCCCCGTCTGGGTGACCGCCGCCTGCAGGCCGGCGTGAGCCGGATCGAACAGTCGAGCCTTGGCGTCGGCGATCCCGGCCCCGGCCTGGTTCATCACCGGGACCACGACGCCGTTCATCTGGTCCTGGGCGACCTGGCCGTAGTCCAGGAGCGACTGCTGCATCCCGGCGACCGCCGGATCGAACAGAGCCGTCTTGGCGCCGTCGACCCCTTCGCCGACCGCGGTGAACGCCGACCCGATCTGCGCCGAGACGTCCAGAGCGGTGCGGGCGGCGTCCTCGCCGAGGAACTCGCCGGTGGCGGCGTACCCGTCGTCGCCGCCGGTGAACGCCGTACCGAGTTCGGTCGCGGCCGCCCCGGCCGTACGAGTCGCCCCTCCGACGTCGGCGGCGGTGTTCGCGGCGGCCCGGGCGAGATCATCGCCCGCCAGGCTGGCCAGCGCTCCGAACCCATCGTCCCCGCCGTTGAAGGCGATCTGCACCTCACCGGCGGCGGTCGCCGCGGTCTCGGCGAGACCACGGGCCGCGTCGGCGACCTGGCCGGCCATGCCCTGCACCCCGTGCACCAGTCCGGCGCCGATGTCCGCGCCGTACCCGGCGAACACCCGGGACGGGGACTGGATCCCGAGGGCCTTCTCGAACGGCTTACGAATCCAGTTCGGGAGAAGGTCCAGGAAGTATGACCCGACTGTCCCGGCGAGGGACTTGATGCCCTCGAGGAGGCCCCGCACGATGTCCCGGCCGGTGTCGAACAGCCACGTCTTCGCTGACGTGAACACGCCGATGATCTTCGAGCCCATGTCGCCGACGAAGGAGATCACCTTGCCGGCCCACTCCACGACGGTCCGCAGGGCGCCGGCGATCTGACCGATCAGAGCCGACGCGAACTGGCCGAGCACCCCGATCAGCGGAGTGAGGACGTTCGTCGAGAACCACGACATCGCCTGCGCCAGAGCCCCGACCACAGTCGCCACGAGCTTCAGGGCACCGATGATGCCCTTGATCGCGACATATAGGGTGACCCCGATGACGGCGGCTACAACCTTCAGTACGGGCAGCAGGACCGGCGACAGGGCCTGGAACAGCTCCCACACCGCGGTCCCGATCTCGCGGAACGCCTCGAACAGCGCGGATCCGACCTCGACCAGCGCCGAGAACAGTGACCGCGCGATCTCCCAGATCGCCCCGCCGAGCGTTGCCCCCAGTTCGGTGGCGGTGCTCCACAGTGTGCCGAGCAGTTCGCCCGCCACCTGCAGCGCTTCGCTGACGGTGGCGACCGCGGTGACGATCCACTCCGCGCCCTGCTCGCCGAAGATGGACGCGAGAGCGCCGTAGCCGTCGTCGCCGCCGGTGAACGCTGCGGTCAACTCGCCCCAGGCGCTCTTGACGTAGCTGATCGTGTTGACCGCCCACTCGGCGGCGTCCTCGCCGATGATCGCGGCGAGCGCGCCGTAGCCGTCGTCGCCGCCCTGGAAGGCGGTGGTCAGTTCGGACCACGCGGTCTTCACCGTCTCCACGACGGCGGTGACCTTGTCCACGAGGGCGTCCCAGATGGGCATGAAGATGCCCGACAACCACTCCCAACCGGACCGCAGCACGTCCATGAACCCGGCCCAGATCGCCTGGCCGGTCTCGGTCTGGGTGAAGAACCACGTGAGCGCGGCCACCACGCCGATCACCGCGCCCGCGATGATCCCGAACAGGTTGGCCTTCATCGCCGCGTTCAGTTTCCGAACGCCAGTCTCGGACAGCAGCGTGACGACGTTCCAGATGCGCTGAGCGGTGGTGAACAGGATCAGGCCGGTGCGTGCCAGCGCCAGGCCGCCGACCATCGACCCCACCACGATCGACAATCCGATGAGGAGGTCCTTGTTCGCGCCCGCCCACTCGGCGAGCCCCTGGAGAGCAGGAATGACGTTGGCCACGACCCACTCGCCGCCAGCCAACAGCGCGCCGAACGCCGCAGTCGCCAGAGGCTCAAGCTCCGCCAGCACGTTGTTCTTGAAGATCGCCATCATATCCGACAGCGATCGGGTCTCCTCGGCGACCCCGTTGATCGTGTCGGAGCCGTTGCGCATCGCGTCGAGGAGTTCCTCGATCTCGAACTTGCCGCCACGGATCGTGTCCGCCATGTCGGCGCCGGCGCGAGCTCCGAAGATCTCCATCGCGCGGGAGGCCGCCTTGGTGGGGTCCTCCATGTTCTTGATCTCGTCGGTGACCTCCCGCAGGGCCTCCGGGGCGGACTTGCCCTCCCGGGCGAACAGCGAGAGCGCCTGCCGCATCGAGCCCATGACGAGCTCGGTGTTCACACCGGTCTTCTCGAACAGGCCGAGGAGGGCGGTGGTCTCGTCCAGGTCGAACCCCATACCGCGCATGGGGGCGCCGAACTGGACGATCCGCTGCGCCAGGAGATCGACGCCAGACCCGGTGTTCTGCGAGGCACGGAACAGCCGGTCCATGATGGCGCCCTGCTCGTCGGCCGCGATGTTCCAGTCCCCGAACGCGCGGGTGACCGCAGGAATCGACGAGGCGGCGGCAATGCCGGTGATGCCCTCCAGGTTGAGGAACTGCTTCGTCAGGTCTTCGAGCGGCTGTCCGGTGTGCCCCAGGGCCGTGTTGATGTCCGCCAGCGCGGTCCCGACGTCACCGAACGAGGCGGGCACCTCACGCCCGACGGCCAGGGCGGACTCACGCAGACCATCCAGATCGTCACCGGTCGCGCCGGTCCCGACCCGGATGGTCTTGGTCATGTCCTGGAAGTCAGAGCCCAGCTTGAACAGGTAGCCCGCGGTCGCCACGGCCGCCACGCCGACGGCCAGCAGGCCCACCTCGAGTGCCTTCTGGGCACCCTCGAGGTCTCGCGAGGCCTGCGCAGCTTCCTCGGCCGACAGACGCGACCGGCCAACGGCTTCAGACTGATCGAGCGCCGCGCGAGCAGACCTGGCCTGAGCGGTCTCGAGGGCGGACTGGGCGTCCGTCAGATCCCTGCTCTTGCGCTCGGCGTCGGTCGTCGCCTCCGACTGCCGGCGGCGGGCGGACTCCAGGCGCTCCTCGGCCTGGGCGAGCTTCACCGGGTCCCCGGAGGTGAGCGCGGCGTTGTACTGCTCCTGGGCGACGCGCACCTTGCCGGTGGCGTCGGCCACCTTGTTCTGAGCCTTCTCGGCCGCGTCGCCCGCCTTGGTGACATACTTCTCCGCTGTCGCCACCGCGGCCTCGAGCTCACGGCTCGCGCGCTTGGCCGCCTCGCCGCTGGTGCGTGCGCCGGCCACCATGGACTTGCCCAGGTCGTCTGCCGCCTTGCGGCCCGCCGCTGCGGCCGGCGCGGTGAAGTCCCGGGCCAGGGTCTGACCGATCCCCTTCATGGACACGGTCATCGGGAGGACGGCATAACCGATAGCAGACATGCGGGCCTCCTCGAGTCGACGCGGGACGGGCGGGCCGCGCGGGCCGGGAGCGGGCTACTTGGCCCGGTTCCCGGCCACGCGGGCCATGTAGCGGCGGTTCTGGGCGGCGGTCGACGCG